>NZ_JBEEAB010000099.1:0-426 GCF_040120725.1 Actinopolymorpha sp. B9G3
CCCTCACCTGGGACCAGGGCGTGGAGATGGCCCGACACCGCGAACTTGCCGCCGCAACCGGCATCGCCATCTACTTCGCCGAACGATCCAGCCCCTGGCAACGCGGCGCGAACGAGAACTTCAACGGCCTGCTCCGCCAGTACTTCCCCAAGGGGACCGACCTATCCGTGCACCCCGACACCCACGTCGCTGCGGTGATGCGCGAACTGAACACCCGACCACGCAAAGGCCTCGACTAGGTCGTGTCTCCTAAAGATGTGGTGTGTGGTCGGCCAGTATTGGTTTCATGATCCGTTCAGGTGTGATCGACGATGGTTTGTGGTCTGTGATCGAGCCGGTTCTTCCTTGTGGGGATGGGCGTCAGGGGCGTCCATGGAATGACCACCGGTTGATGTTGGAGGGAATCTGCTGGCGGTTCCGGATGGG
>NZ_JBEEAB010000100.1:0-348 GCF_040120725.1 Actinopolymorpha sp. B9G3
TGTTCCCGATCAGGAGGTTGGTGACGCCGTGGTGGAGTTGTGAGGCTGGGGGTTGGTCTCCGACGGCGGTGTGTGGGCGATGGTAGTTGTAGTGGATGTTCCAGACTTGGATGGCTTCGGCGCGTTGGGTTTCGCTGGTCCAGACTCTGGCGTAGAGGAGTTCTTCGGCCAGGATCCGTTGGTAGCGCTCGACTTTGCCGTTGTGGCGTGGGGTGTAGGGCCGGATCCGTTGGTGGCGGGAGGCGAACGCGGCGATGGTGCGGGCGAAGGCGGCGGCGCGGTAGTTGGGTCCGTTGTCGGTGACCACGCGGGTGATCCGAGTGATGCCGTGGGCGGCGAAGAACGCTC
>NZ_JBEEAB010000101.1:0-359 GCF_040120725.1 Actinopolymorpha sp. B9G3
GGTATATCGGCGACTTCAAGCACCGCTCGATCTACCAGGAGTTCCTTCCATTACCAGCGAAGACACGGCCACCAAGATCAACAGAGACGAAGCTCACACCAGAGAACCAGGTTCAGGAACAGGCTCTTAGCTCGGTCAGCGCCGGGATCCAACATCGACTGGGGAGCGAAACCTCACACGCCACCGGGGCTAGGGCGTGTCCCGTAGATCTTGGGTTGGTGGGTCGCGGAGCCAGATTCTGATCGATGCGATGTCGATTGTGCCGCGCCAGATGTAGTCGCGTTTGTCGTATCGGGTGGCAACGGCGCGATAGCCCTTGAGCTTGTTGATGCAGCGCTCGACAACGTTGCGCTGATAGC
>NZ_JBEEAB010000102.1:0-316 GCF_040120725.1 Actinopolymorpha sp. B9G3
TGCGCTGGCGTGGGTGCTCTTCATGATCATCATGGTGATCACGTTCCTGCTCTTCCAGAACGCCCGGCGCTGGGTCTACTACGAGATGGCAGGTGCCCGATGAGCACGGCTGGGGTCGCCGCATGAGTACGGCTGGGGTTGCCGCATGAGTACGGCTGGGGTTGCGCAGGAGGCGTCGAGGGGTCGGGTCGCGCCGAGTGGTGGGCTCGCTCCGCGCAGGGGGGCGCGTCCGGGTCGTCGTGGTGTCGGGCGGACCGTGCTCTACGTGGTGCTCGTCCTTGGTGCGGTGCCGACGATGCTGCCGTTCGTCTCGTCC
>NZ_JBEEAB010000103.1:0-506 GCF_040120725.1 Actinopolymorpha sp. B9G3
ACCAGGATCCCGGAGAACCGGCGAACACAGCGTCGGTGGCCACGCACACCCGCATCAAGAACCAGCCACCAACCGGGAGATCGACACGGCCAACCCGCACCGCCTCCAGGCACGTGAAAGATCGAGGTTAGGCGGTCGCCGTGTAGGCCGGTCATCATCTCGGCGAATGCCGTGGCGTGGGTGGCGGTCGCGGACAGGTGCGGGCAGGCTGCGAGCGCGTGATCGAGCTTGTCCTGGTCGTCGTCTTCGAGGTTCCCGCGCCCGGTCATCGGCGGCGTAGTCGCGGGAGAAGTGCGGGATCTCGAGCATGTACCTGCACCGTTCTCGCGGGATGACGCGGAGGAACTCGCCCATGTCCGCCTCCATCTGGTCGAGCATCGGGGGGGGGGGGGGGGGGGGGGGGGGGGGGGGGGGGGGGGGGGGGGGGGGGGGGGGGGGGGGGGGGGGGGGGGGGGGGGGGGGGGGGGGGGGGGGGGGGGGGGGGGGGGGGGGGGGGGGGGGGGGGG
>NZ_JBEEAB010000104.1:0-449 GCF_040120725.1 Actinopolymorpha sp. B9G3
TCACCTACGGAGTGCCTATCTGCTCGGACGACTTCGACCTTCGACAAGCCGAATTCTTCCAAGCGGACAGGCACTTCCGTGCATTACGCGCCGTACTCACCCACGGCCACACGAAAGATCGAGGCTAATAGCCTGGATAAACACCGTCGACGCCGAAGAACTGCCTCACCTGCACTCCTTCACCACCGGCCTACGCCGAGACCTCGAAGCCGTCATCAACGGCCTCACCCTGCCCTACAGCTCCGGCCCCGTCGAAGGCATCGTCAACAAAATCAAATACCTCAAACGTCAAACCCCGCGTCCGGCGGCGCCAGTGTCTCCGCGTCCGGCGGCGCCAGTGTCTCCGCGTCCGGCGGCGCCAGTGTCTCCGCGTCCGGCGGCGCCAGTGTCTCCGCGTCCGGCGGCGCCAGTGTCTCCGCGTCCGGCGGCGCCAGTGTCTCCGCGTCCGG
>NZ_JBEEAB010000011.1:0-265309 GCF_040120725.1 Actinopolymorpha sp. B9G3
AGACGTCCGCGAGTGGATCAAGAACTGGAACGAAAACCCCAAGCCCTTCATCTGGAAGAAGACCGCCGAGGAGATCCTCGACTCCCTCGCCCGATATATCGCACGAATTTCAGGCGGAGGACACTAGCGTCCAGTGTCATCGGCGGCGTTCGGCTCGAATGAACTGTCCTGGCCGACCCACGCCGCGATCTGCGTGCGGGAGGTGAAGCCGAGTTTGGTGAAGATGTGGTCGATGTGGCTCTCGGCGGTCCGCTCCGCGATCACCAACTGCGCGGCGATCTCCCGGTTCGAAAGGCCATCGGCGACGAGCTTCGCGACATCTCGTTCCCGACTGCTCAGGGTTTTCTGGTCATCCTGGTCATGTGCGGCCCGTGCGCCTCTCTTCTTCTCACCGGTGGCGCAGGAGACGACCGCGTCGACGGTGAGGAGCGATCCGCGCCGGTACTCGTTTTCGTAGGGCTGATCGCCGAGAAGCGCACGCAGCCGCGCCTCACATCGCTCGCGCCAGTCCAGGAACGCCTTGTGCCCGTACAGAAACGTACCGATCGGCTTCCAGCGCGCATGTACCGCGCCGAGCAGTCGGGCCGCGCGAACCGCCATCGCGGTGTCCCCGGGAGTCGCCAGCGTCCACGCCAGGCACTCGGCGCTCAACAACGTGCCCGCAAGGTCGTGGAACGCGTGTTTGATCAGCAGTGACTCACGCAGCTGGGCGATGGCGTCCTCGATGTTCCCCGCGATCCAGTGGGCGAGGCCGAGTCCCCACAGCGTCCATGACAGTGCCCAGCGCTCGTCGTGGGTGCGGCAGATCCTCCCGCCTTCCTCGCAGAGCGCGACCGCCCGCTCGGTGTTCCCGCGCAGGCACATCGCGTACGCAAGGAAGAAGAGCGCGAGGATCAGCGGGGTGTCCGGCCTGGCATGCTCGGTCCGGTAGTACGCGATGGCCTCCTCCAGGCGCGCGACGGCGCTGGGCAGATCGTCGGCGAACTGCAACGTCAGCCCCGCGGCGCTGTTGGCATGGGCCGCGATGTCCTCCTCGCCGAGCTCCCGCCCGAGAGCCCGACAGCTGTCGAGCATGTCCAGCGCGGTGGCGATGTCGCCCTGCCTGGTGGCGACATAACCGCAGGCCCACAACGCCTGTGCGCGCTCCCGACACGGTGTCGTGTCGAGCTGGAGCGCCCGGTCGAGCCATGACCTACCGTCGAGGAGGAATCCGCAGGGAATCCAGTAGGGCCACAGGGCGCCGGCCAACCGCAGCCCCGAGCGGTTCTCCCCGTGCTCGGACAGGCAGTACTCCAACGCGACGGTGAGGTTGGCGTACTCACTCCGCAGGTTCCTGGCCAGATCGAGCTGGGCCTCGCCGAACCACGCCGACTCCACCCGTTCCGCGAGGTCCAGGTAGTGGTCCCGATGCCGGCGCCGTAGCGTGTCGCTCTCGCCATCGCCAAGCCGGCTCCTGCCGTACTCACGGATCGTCTCCAGCATCCGGTAGCGCGCCTCAGGAGCGTCCTGGTCCAGTGTGAGGATGGACTTGTCCGAGAGTCCGCCGAGGACGGAGAGCAGGTCGTCGGCCGGCAGACTGGCGTCGGTGCAGACCATGGCGGCAGCACCGAGATCGAAGCCGCCGGCGAACACGGACAATCGTGCCCACAGAACCCGCTCCGGCGGTGAGCACAGCTCGTAGCTCCAGCCCATCGCGGCATCGAGCGTGGCGTGTCTCGATGTCGTGTGGTCGTCGGCGAGTACGCGGTAACGATCATCGAGCTGGGCGAGCAGCTGGCCGATCGACATCCTCCGCAGCTGTGCCGCAGCCAGCTCGATCGCCAGCGGGAGCCCCTCCAGAAGGTGGCATATGCGAGCGACGGCCCTGTCGTTCGACCGGTCCTTCGCGACGCCTGGCAGGACCGACTCCGCCCGCTGCCAGAACAGGTCGATCGCTTCGTACCGGCGGTCATGCCCGGCACCCGGGTCGAGGGCGTCCTGGGGCGGTACGGACAAGGGAATGACCGGCCAGACGTGCTCGCCGACGATCCTCAACGGCTCCCGGCTGGTGGCCAGTACGCGGATGTCCGGCGCGGTCCGCAGGAGCTCCGCCACCAGGCGCGCGCTCGCGTCCAACACATGCTCGCAATTGTCCAGAACAAGGAGAAGTTGCCTGTCCTGGAGGTACTCGACCAATGCCCGCAGTGGTTCGCGGATCGCGGTTTCCTGCAGGCCGAGGGTGGCCGCCACCACATGGTCCAGGAGTAAGGGATCATCCAGCTTGGCCAGGTCGACCAGCCACACCCCGTCGTGGAACGCGCGCCGGGACTCCCACGCCACGTGCCGGGCCAGACGGGTCTTTCCGACCCCTCCGACACCTGTCAGTGTGAGCACACGCGCCTCGGACAGCTTTCGCCGCACCTGCGCCGTCGCCTCGCGGCGACCTACAAAACCGGGCAGGTCAGTGCGCAGGTTGCCTTCCTCGCGAACCGCGACTCTCGTCATACTCCACCAGTGTGGTCGGCTGGCTCCTCACCACGCCTTCTTCATCCTAAGGCGCGCTGGACGAGGTGCGGCGTACCCAGGTGACCTGACCCCCGGCTCCTGGCCTCGGCGAGTGTCCCGTGTGATCGGCTTGTGGACTGGTCGGAGCGTCACCTGTGGTGACCGACAAGGCGGCCGAACTGGGCGAGCAGGAGTCCACCCGCGACGGCGATCAACGCCACGATCGCTACCGGAGCTGATCCACGCATCCACAGGAAGGAGAATTCGGCGGTGCCGGTGTTCTGCAGCATGAACACGGTCAGCGCGACGAAGACGACGGTGGCCGCACCGACGCTGACCATCCAGGGCAGATTCGCGGGGCGGCGGGCAGCCGGAGACTTGCTGGTCGGCGGCAACCCGTACCCTGCGGGCATCGGGCTGTCCGACGGCCTGTCCGCGCTCGGATCGATGGAATTGTCGCGGTTGCGATACATGACGTTCATGGAATCCCCTTTTGGTAGCCGGGTGGCTGGCAACCTCAGGCTCGGGGATGTCGTCAATTCCGGATACGTGAAACTGTACCCGACAAATCATTGAACAGGTGTTGTTTCCCGGGGCGCAAATAGACCATCGCATTTCGGGCCGGGTGCGGCAGGGCCGATCATCTGGTCATCCCCGTCCGACCGCCTTGAAGAACCGTGTAGCAGAAAGTCCCGTCGTCTTCGGCGGTGCGATACAGATCCCTGATACCGGCCGCCCAGTCCGCCTCGTTCATCATTCCCTGTCCGACGGCCTGATCTCCGACCCCTTCGACCATGGCGGTGAAGGTCTTCCGCGTGAAGCCGTCGACCAGGGCAGGCCTGCTGGCATCGACGTACACCATCCGGGGTGAGACGTGGACGTCGCGATAGCCGGCCCGGACCAGGAGCGGATACAGCCGTCGACCGATCAGGGCGTCGCCACCGGCCTGTCGCTGGAGATCGACCAGGCACTGGACGGCTCGGCGCGCTGGCTCGCTGTCGGGGTGAAAGTAGGTGGATCCATGGTCACCTTCGATGACGGTGATCGAGCCTCCGGGCTTGAGCACGCGCGCGAGTGCGGCCAACGCCTCGGTCGGATTCGGCAGATGCTCGAGGACGAAGCACACGAAGATGTGGTCGAAATGATCGTCTGGAAAAGGGAGATCGAAGATGTCCGCCTGCCGGAACTCCACATTGCCCAGGCCCGCTTCGTCGACCCGCTGCTTCGCCGCTGCCAGCGAGTCATCGGAGATGTCGACGGACGTGATGTCGGCCTGCGGGCTGTTGCCGGCCAGGATGACGGTCTGCGCACCGACGCCGCAGCCCGCCTCCAACACCCTGCTACCGGGAGGAAATCGGGTGTCGGCGTGCAGAAGCTCGGTCAGTGTCGCCGCCTGGTCACCGAGGCGCGTGCCCTCCACTGCCGAATAGCCGTGGACGTAATCGTTCACCAATGTCATCTCCCAGCAGGCTGGTCCTCGAGTCTGTCCCCGGAGGAATCATCTCGGGTGGCGATCACGAAGGTCGCCGCGGCAAGGCCGGTCAGAAGCAGGCCGCTCAGCAGCACCGGAACCCCCGTCCACGTGGTCGCCAGCACCAGGACGGCGGTGACCGGGTACAGCACCGTGCGGGCAGCGCGGACCCCATGCGGTCGTACGTGCAGGAACCACAGCGTGAGCAGGTAGACCGCCACCGGAACCGTCACGGCAGCTCCCGCGCCGGTCCGGCCCAGCTCGCCATGATCGGTCTGCTGGTCGATGACCACGGACAGGCCGGCGCCGACGGCGGCCGCCGCGGCGAAGATCAGGTAATGACCGTAGCTCCACACGAAGGCTGCCCGGTTCGTGTCGAGGAACCGGGCCGCGGGCTTGGCGAAGTACAGCCACCACATCGCGAAGACGATCAGCAGACCGCCCAGCACGACCTCGTACAACGCCGCGCTGGCACGGTTCTCGTCGAGCGCCGTCTGCACGGCGATCGTCGCGGCGAGGACCGACTCGCCGAGCACGATGATCGTGAACAGTCCATACCGCTCGGCGATGTGGTACCGATGCCACGCCGTCCGCCCGGCACGTTCGGCCCAGACGGGCACGCACACTTCCGCGACGACCAGGATTCCCCAGCCCCAGAGGGGCCAACTTCCCCTCGATGAACAGCACGGTCCACCCGAGCATGCAGACCGTGAGCCCGATGACGAAACGAATCGCGGTGGCCCGGCCGGCCGGGTTGGCGAACGCCGCTCGCAGCCACTGGGCGACCAGGGCGATCCGCATGATCGCGTAGCCGAGCACGATGATCCCGAAGTCGCGGGAGTCGAACGCCCGCGGAACCCCGGCCGCGATCACCAGGGTGCCCGCGATCTCGACCATCGTCGCCAGCCGGTACGGCACGTCGTCGTTGTCGTAGGCGGAGGCGAACCAGGTGAAGTTGACCCATGCCCACCAGATCGCGAAGAACACGGTCAGGTAGCCGAGGACGCCGCCCGCCACATGGCCCGCGGAGACGGCGTGGTGCAGGTGCGCGGCAGCCTGGGCGACGGCGACGACGAAACAGAGATCGAACAGCAACTCCAGTGGTGTCGCGCTCCGATGCGCCTCGGTCATGTCTCGGCTGGACAGCCGCCGACGCCATCGGGTCGCCGTCACACCGTCGACGCGTTCCGTCATGTGAGCCCGCCTGCCCTTCGTCCGCGGCCTCAACGTACGACAACCGGCCACGGGCGTGGAAGTAACCCGCCCGCGATGCCGCGTATGTGCCGCGGGTTTGCAGCAGCGCCGCACGGGCGAGATGGCGCTGATTCTCGCGGATCGCCTTGGAAACAACGTGCTTTCGCGAATCCGGACGTGATCAACATCTGGTAGAATCGTCGGTATGTTCGATTGCGGGGGTGTGGATTTCTCGGTGTTGGCTTCGGCTGTGCCGGCGACCCACGCCCGGCGGATCAAACGAGCCGGGGATGTTCGGACGTTGGCGCAGATCGAGGCTGATGTGTTCCTCGACCTGCTCCGGGGCACTGCCAGCAGACTCGGCCGCTACGACAGCCGGGCGATGAGGCGCTGGGCGAGGTCATCGAGGATCCCGGTCGCGGATTCATTGATGCCATCGCCCCGGTGTCCGGCGACGGTTCTGCGGAACGCATCGACGAGTTCGCGAGGCGGCTTGCCGTCCTCGACCGCCGCCTCGATCGTCGTCAGCTGGCCCTCCAGCGAGGCGTAGGCACCCTCCGCCTCGCCGCGGTCCCGCAACTCGTTCAGCCGAGCGCGGACGTCAGCCACCGTGAGCGGTGCGTACGCGACCCGGAGCGTACGACTGGCACCGCCCGCACCGGTCAGGTCGACCTCGACGGTGAGCGGGTCGAGTGACGTGACGGTCAGCCCGTCGTCAGCGGACACGACATCGGTCGCGGTGACCGCCACGCCCAGGGTCAGGGTCGTCGCGAGGTGGGTGGGGTCGGCGACCGCCAGGGCGAGCTCGCTGTCTCCTTCCTCGACGACGACGGACACACCGCCGGTCGTCGAGACGAGGGACGCCTCGCCCGGTGCCCAGAAGTTCGCGCACAGCACGCCGGCGTCCAGCCGTCGCGCGGCCTGGACGGCCGAACTGTTGGCGACGATCGCCGTCTCGGGGCGCTCGCTGTAGCGCGCCGTCTCGCCTGCGCCCGCCGTCGGCAGCAGGACGTACGCATAGCTGTCGTCGGCCGGGTCGACACCGTGGTCCAACAAGGCGGTGAGGTAGTTCGCCGTGATCGGATCATCCTTGGCCCACACGGGATGATGGGTGATGTCGGACCACTTGCCCGTCCGCGCCTCGCGGAGCACCTGCAGGGCGACCGGCTTCGGGAACACGTACCCGCCGGTGTCCTCCACGTGCAGCCAGCGGGCGTTCTTGACGGTCGCGGAGTCTCCGAGCGACTTGACGATCTGGTCGCCGTTGGCGCGCACCTTCTCGTCGCCGGTGTCGCCGAGGCGGCGGTTCTCGACGATGGTCTCGGCCCTGCGTCCGTCGGTGGCGGTGATGCCAGCACCGAGTGCGACCACCTCGTCGTCGAAGCACATCCACGACTTGCGTACCGTCAGCGTGCCGCCCTGGGCCGTGAGATGCATGCCGCCCGCGGTGAACCGGTTGTCGAGGAACGCTCCGCCCGCCCACGGGTTGGGGCCGACGGCGTTGCGTCCTTCGCCGAGCGTGCGTGGCCGGACGTCGACGGTCGTACCAGGAATGCGGTACGGATCGATTGTCGGCCAGTACGCGTCGACGTAGCGGCCGGAATCATCGGCATGCAGGAACGTCGCGCCGTCGGCGGTCATCCAGGCCTTGAAGTTCTCGGAGTTGATCGACTCGAACCGCGCGATCCGGGTGGAGTTCATCGCGATGCCGAGAAGCCAGCCGGGACGCCGGTGGACGATCCGGTCCTGATGGTGGAACACCTTGCTGAGCAGGAGTTCTCCACGGCGTTTCGTCGTGTCGTCGTCGATGAGCGCCTTGGCCGTCAGCACGATCGGGATGTTGCGCTGCGGCGTCGGGTCGTCGAACGTGTCGCTCAGCAACCACTCCTTGAGCACTGAACGCAGCCAGTCGCGTTGGTCGTCAGGCGCGCTCGCGGCGAGCCCGATCGCGGCTTCGAGGACGTAGTGGCCGTGGTAGTGCTCGTGCTCGTTGTAGCGGGAGATCGTCCGGCCGCTCACGCTGTCCAGCAGGGCGCCGCGCCAGATGACCGGATCGAACGTGTCGCGGATCCAGGCGTACACGATCGGGGCGTCGACCTGCCATGCCGTGTTGGCGACCGTTCCCAGCAAGGGGACGAGGGCGTCGAGGATGGAGGCGCCGTACGCACCGACGTACGGATACGTGCGGTGCTGGAGGAACGAACCGTCCCGGTAGAAACCGTCACCGCTCGTGGCGTACTCGAAGACCGGTACGAGGCCTTCGGTGCCCTTGGTGACCGCATCGGCGTTGCCGGCCAGTGCGCCCCAGCCGACGACGACATTGGCCGACAGCGCGCGGTTGGCCGCGGTGGCGAAGGGCTCGGGCGTGAAGTTGGCGACCGCGCGGGTGTAGGCCGCCACCTGCTCGGGCGTGAGCTCGGCGTAGGTCAACACCACGGCGTCGTTGAACGCCTGCGGCCCGCTGATCTGCCACTCGTACCAGTTGCCGATGATCTCGCCGTCCTCACGGTAGTAGTTCGCGACCATCCAGTCGAACGCGGCGATGATGTCGGCGAGCAGGTCGGCGTTGCCGGTGAGATCGGTGCCAGGTGTGGCCCAGGCCAGCGCCATCTGGCGTAGCCGGTAGAACGACACCGAGATCGCGAACGAGATCTGCACCTCGAGTTGGGCGTCTTCCCAGAGGTAGGTCCGTTCGGCGGATCGGTCCATCGTGGACCAGTAGGTCTGCCCTTCCTCGGCGATGCGGGCAAGGACGGGAGCGATGTTCGGATCGGTGGGGTCGTAGTCGGCGGCCACCCACAGCGAACGCCACTGCTCGCGCATCTGCGTGAACTCGTCGGCCGCGGCCGCCACTGCGCCGGCCGATGCGCGCTCCGTCGCGGTCGCCGTAGTGGACGATCCTGCGGTCGCCGCCGCGGTTGCCGCCGCCGCGGGCGCCGGCCGGGCCGCCATCGACGCCGCCGCGCCAGCCACCGTGACGGCCGCACCGGACAGCAGCAGGGCGCGGCGTGAGAGTGCGGCACGGCCGGGCAGCGCGGCACGGCCGGAGTGGGGACTGCGGGAATGGCTCGATGCGCTCATGCGAAATCCCTTGCTCGTCCTGAGTGTTTGCTCGTCCTGGGCGGGGGCCGCGCGCGTTCTCGGTCGTGAACGGCGACGCCGGAGGATGCTAGGTGGCGCCGGATATGGCGTAAACACGATGTGCACGCGAACGACCTGCCGATGCCCGCAACTGGCCCGAACTGTCCCGCAGAGAGGGCCACATGAGGTCTGGTCAACTGTGGTCTGACCATTTGTCTGATGGGGTGACGCTTGCCCTTCACGTCACCGTCGCGGTCGTCGCTGAGGCTGTCCCCACCGGATGTGCACAAGGTCGCCCAATCTGGCCTTGAGCGCGAGAGCGACGAGGGCAGCGGGTTGCGTGGGAAATGGGTCGCTGCGCGGAGCGCGGGTGGTGCACGCTTCTCCGGTGCGCTCCGACGATCCACCCTCAACCTTCCCGCACCGACGCGCTTGGCGGCCTGTGGCAGCCCCGCCGCCTCGGCTCCGACCTTCCTCGCCGCGATGAGCGCCACCGCGAGCACTGTGACGGGCGCCAACCGGCTCCGTGTGGTCCGTGCGTACACCAGAACGATCGGGATGTACGCCACAGAGGCGGTCGGTGACAGCTGGCTGATGTTCGCCGACGCCGGCCTGCGAATCGCACGGGTGCTCGTCCTGCTGGCGATCTGGCGGACCCTGGTCGACCCCGGCGAGGTCGTGGGTGGCTTCACCCTGCCGGCCCTGCTGACCTACACGCTGGTCGCCGAGATGTTCGCCCAGCAGCTGATGGCGAAGTCCGATCTGGACCTCTGGCTGTGGGAGGGCACGATCGCGAGCCGGCTGCTCCACCCGATGAGTCTCGTCGGGCAACTCGTCGCGCAGCTCCTCGGCAGCTGGCTCTTCGGGATCTGCGCCGTCACGCTCCCCATCCTGGCGTTGTCGCCGCTGCTCGGCGTGGATCCGGCGCCGGCATCGTGGCTCGGCGGGGTGGCGTTCGTGCCCAGTCTGGTGTTGTCCGTCGCGATCGCGCTCGCGATGGACGTGATCCTCGGCGCGGTGACGGTGGCGTACGGACTGAACACCTGGCTCGTCGGGATGCTGCGGATGGCGCTCTTCGGCCTTCTCGCCGGCGCCGTTCTTCCGCTCGCGATCCTTCCGTGGGGGTGGGGGAAGGTCTTCGACTGGTTGCCGTTCGCGTCGATGGTGTCGGCGCCGCTGCGGATCTACACCGGCACCGGCGACCCGCTGCTGCTGATGCCTGTCCAGGCCGGATGGGTCCTGGTGCTGTGGCTGGTGGCGGGACGGGTCTGGTGGCGGAACCGGGAGAGGCTGGTCGGCTATGGCGGTTGAGATTCCACCCAGGAACGCCGATCCGCGAGGCGGCGACCAGAGCCCCGGAACCCGCCGCTCGGGCGTCCTCTACGCGGTACGCCAGCTCCTGCGGTTGTGGGGACTCTTCGCCCGGATGGACCTGCTGTGGCTGTCCCGAAGTACCCGCGACGCCCTCATGTGGCTGGTGTCCGACCTGGTCGCCCGGCTGGCGGGCATCATGACGACGCTGCTGCTCGCCGAACGCTTCCACGGCATCGGCCACTGGTCGAAGGCACAGATCATCTTCATGCTGGGTTACGCGATGGTCGTGGGCGGCGTACTGGACACGTTGTTCGGCTACAACGTCAAGATGATCAGCCGGCGGATCGGACGCGGGCAGCTCGACCACATGCTCGTGCAGCCGCAGCCGTTGTGGCGGTTGATCCTCACCGAGGGCTTCATGCCGTACTCCCAGCCGATCGTGCTCGTGGTCGCCGGCGCCCTGCTGGCGTGGTCGTCCACCCAGCTGGCGGTCGTCGTCACGCCGCTGTGGCTGCTGCTGCTCGCCGGAAACCTCCTGGCGTCGGCGGTGATCGTTCTCTCGGTGCAGCTGGGCTGGGGAAGCCTGGCTTTCTGGGCACCCAGGTCGGCGGAGGAGATCACCATGTCCACCGACGCCATGGTGGGCTCGCTCGGCACGTTGCCGCTCGACAACGTGCCGCGGGTGCTCCTTGGCGGCCTGCTCACCGCCATTCCGGTGGGCTTCGTCGCCTGGGTACCAGCGCGGGCGATCACCGGGGTCGCGCCGCTGTTTCCCGGCGCGCTCGTCACCCTCGTGGCCGCGCCGGTGTTCTTCGCCGTCGCCGTTCTCGTCTTCCGGAAAGGACTCCGTCACTATGGCCGTGTCGGTTCGAAGCGTTACTCCCCGTTCGGACACCGTCGTTGAGCTGACCGGCGTCCACAAGCGCTACGAGCAACGCCAACGCTCCGAACGCCTGCGCGACGCCCTGACCAACCTGCTCCGTCCCCGGACCGAGATCATCACCGCGCTCGACGGCATCGACCTCTCGATCCACCGTGGGGAGATCGTGGCGTACGCAGGTGCCAACGGCGCCGGCAAGAGCACCACCATCAAGCTTCTCTCCGGACTACTCTCCCCCGACGCCGGCACGGTCCGGGTCTTCGGCATGGACCCGGTCCGGCAGCGGGTGCCCTACGTACGCAAGATCGGGGTGGTCTTCGGCCAGCGCACGGATCTGTGGTGGGACCACCCGGTGGCGGCCGCCTTCGAGTGGAAGCGGGTCGTCTGGGACATCCCGCGAGAGCGTTATGACCGGATGCTCGGCTATGTGAAGGAACTGCTGGGCCTCGAGCCGTTCTTTCAGACGTTGGCGCGCGAGCTGAGCCTCGGACAGCGCATGCGCGCCGACCTCGGACTCGCACTGCTGCACGAACCTGCCCTGCTGCTGCTGGACGAGCCGACTCTCGGTCTCGACGTCCTGGCCAAGCGCCGGATGCTGGCGAGCATCGTCGACCTCAACGCCAGCAGGGATCTGACGGTTCTGGTGACGAGCCACGACATGCCGGACCTGGAACAGCTCGCGTCCCGCGTCGTCATGCTGCACCAGGGCTCGGTCACGTTCGACGGTGCGTTCACCGAGCTGCGAGCGACGTTGGGCGACCGCCGCCGGTTGGTACTGCAGACGCCGGACGGGGTCGGCGCCCCGGCGCTCGACGGTGCGTCACTGGTGGGCAGTGAGGGCGGCCGGCACGAGTACGCGTTCGACGCCGCGCAGGTCCCGATCGCCCAGATGCTCGCCCAGGCAGGAGAACGCGTACCCCTTCTCGACGTCGAGACCCACCGCGAGTCCATCGACGAGGTGGTCGCCGACATCTACGAGGGCTGGCTCGGCCAGTCGACGCCGACGCCGACCCCGGCGCCGGCCACGGACTCAGGTGAGTGAGCTCGGATCGGCCGGTACGTCGACCGCGTGCGCCCGGAGGGTGTCCAGCGGCACGATGTCAGTGGCCCGCTCGTGCGTGGCGGCAAGGACCACGGGCGCGGCGACGCCATCCTCGTACGCCTGCAGCCAGCGGGCCGCCACCACGCACCATCGGTCACCGGGGACGAGCCCGGGAAAGGCGAATGCCGGCCGCGGCGTGGTCAGGTCGTTGCCGACCGCGCGCTGATGGCTCAGGAACTCCGCCGTCATCACGGCACACACCGTGTGGCTGCCGAGATCGTCCGGTCCGGTACGGCAGGTCCCGTCCCGGTAGAACCCGGTCACCGGATCGGTGCCGCACGGTTCCAGCGCCTCGCCGAGCACATTCCGCTCGCCCCTGCCGGCGGTCGGATCGCCCTCGTGCACATTCCGGTCGCTTGTCACGGCACCTAGCCTCGCACGTCCGGCCGGCCCGAAGGACCTTCGGCCCTACGGCTGCCTCCGGAGGGCACCCGACAGTGAAGGTGGGGCAACATCCTCCAGGAGGGCAGGTCGATCATGCACGCAGTGGTAGGCGATCGCATCGAGGTCCGGACCGGCACGCTGGACCGGCCGCCGCGGCTCGGCACCGTGCGGGAAGTCCTGAGCGGGGCGGAGGCCGAGCACTTCCTGGTGGGGTGGGACGACGGGCACGAGTCCCTGCTCTACCCCGGTTCCGACACCCACATCATCCCGGCGCAGACCTCCCGTGAGCGGCCGCTCCCGGAGCCGGAGGCGGCACCGGCCGCCCCGGGTCCCAGCGACCCGGTGGAACAGATCATGAGCTCCCCGGTGGCCACCGTGGACGAACACGACTCGCTGCGGACCACCGCGGTGACGCTGGCGGACGCCGAGGTCGGCGCCCTCGTGGTGATGAGCGGACGGACACCGCTCGGTGTCATCTCCGAGCGTGACGTCGTGCACGCCCTCGCCGCGGGCGGGGACCCGGACGAGGTGTGGGCCGCCGACGTGATCGGCATCAGCGTCGTCTGGGGGAGCCCGACCGACACCATCCGGCGGGTGGCCGAGCTCATGCGTGACGCCGACGTACGTCATATCCCCCTGCGGGTGCAGGACTCAGTGGTCGGAATGGTCTCGATCCGAGACATCCACAAAGTCCTCCTGGGGTAGGAACCCACGGAAGGTCGGCTCCGCGGTGAGCAACGAGTTCGTGCCGGAACGCCGCGTTTGTCATAGGCCGCGGACTCTGACGAGGGGACCACCGATGGTGACGGTTGACTCGAGACCCGTCGTGGTGGGCGCGGACGGGTCCGAGGCGGCGCTGGACGCCGTCACCTGGGCCGCCAGGGAAGCGGCCCTCCGCCATGTGACCCTACGGATCGTGCACGCCTTCGCGTGGCCGATGCTGAACGTTCCGACCGTCCTGTGGCAGGAGGGTCAGGAGGCGGCCATGCATGCCCATGCCGAACTTGTTCTCGCCGAGGCCGAGAAGGTCGCCCGGTCGGTGGCACCGGCCCTCGACGTCAGCACGGAGGTGGTGACGGAAATGGCGTTGCCGCTGCTGCTGACGGCAAGTCGGCACGCCGCGTACGTCGTCGTCGGCACGTCCGGCGTCGGCGCTCTCGCGGACGCGGTCGCCGGTTCACCCACCGTCGAACTCGTCGCCAAGTCACACGCCCCCGTGGTGGTCGTACGGGGTACGCCGTCGCCGGACCGCGCCGAGGGGTTGGTGGTCGTCGGCGTGGACGGATCGCCGCAGTCCGCCGCCGCGGTCGAGGTCGGTACGAAGGAGGCAGCCCTGCGGGGCGGCCGGCTCATGGTCGTGCATGTCAGCCGCCACGGACCGGCGGCGCGACTGCGCAGGATGCTCGCCAGGACACCCGCCGATCTCACGCTGACGGACCGGGCTCTCACCGGCTGGCGCCGTGAGTACCCCGACCTACCCGTCGAGGAACGAGTGGCCACGGGCCACCCCGCCGGCGTGCTCGTCGACCTCTCCGAGCGGGCGAGCCTGGTCGTCGTGGGCACCCGCGGCCGTGGTGGCTTCACCGGGATGCTGCTGGGTTCCACCAGCCAGGCGCTGCTGCACCACGCCAGGTGCCCCGTCATCGTCGTGGCGCACAGACAGGGAGAGGCACAGTGAACCACAAACCGATCATCGTCGGCGTGGACGGTTCGGCGGCCAGCGTCGGCGCACTCCGGTGGGCCGCGACCGAAGCCGAGCGCCGCGACCTGCAGGTGGAGGCCGTCCTGGCAACGCCCATCCGGGACCAGGGTGAGGGGATGCCTGATCCGGCAGTCCTCCTGGCAGCAGCGGTGGACGTGGCGCTCCCTCCGACCCGGCGCAGGCTGCGAGAGCGCGTGTCGCAGTGGGTGGTGCCCGGCGACCCGGCCGAGGTCCTCCTGGAACGGTCACGCCGGGCGGCCTTCCTGGTACTCGGCCGGACCCATGGCCGCGACCCGCTGCACACGTCGACGATGGCCCGGTGCATGCGACACGCCGCCTGTGCGGTCGCCATCCTCCCCACCAGCGTTCCCGAACCAGGTGTCCCGCCCGCCGCCGCGGCGCGGTCGACCGCCTACGGCAGCGTCGGCGACCGGCTGGTCGGTGACGTGATGAGGCCGCACGTCCTCGGCATCGACGCCGCGTCGGGCGCCGACGCCGCCCTGCAGCTGATGGTGGGTGCGGGCGTCCACCACGCACCGGTGATGGAGAGCGGACAGTGCGTGGGGTTGTTGTACGAAACCGACGTCGTGTGGCACCTGGCCGGCTGGCCGGTCCTCGACGGGCCCCCTTCGGCTGCTGCGGTCGCCCGGAAACCACCCCCGCGGGTCGCGGCGGACCAACCGGTCCGGCAGGCAGCCGTCGAGATCGCCTACAGCACCGGCGACGCGGTCCTCGTGACGGAGCAGGAGAAGATCGTCGGGATACTGACCTCCGACGACCTCGTCACCTTGCTGGCCGAGCAGTCCGACGCTACCCAGACCGACGCCACGCAGACCGCCACCACGCAGACCGATCGACGTGCGATGTCAGCACCGGAGCGGTCCCCTCAGGAAAGGCCTGGTCACCATGGTTGAGGAGCACGGCGCCACGGTCGTCGTAGGAGTCGACGGCTCGCCCGCCGCCCGGCTGGCGGTCGCCTGGGCCGTCCAGTTCGCGAGCGGCGCCGGCGCCACCGTGCACGCGGTGGCGGTCTGCAGTGTCGCTCCCCCTTCCCCCTTCCTCACCGTCCCGACACCACGCGAGGAAGTCGACCTGGTGGCCGAAGAACACCACGACATGATCGCGGAGGCGCTGCGGCAGGCCGACCCGCGGAGCCATGGCGTGGCGGTCCGCACCTCCGTCATCCACGGCGAGCCTGGCCGCGCACTGTGCGCCCTGTCCGCCGGGGCGTCCGCACTGGTCGTCGGCAGCCACGGCCGCGGCGCGGTCCTCACGGCCCTCCTCGGCTCCGTCAGCACCTACTGCGTACGTCACGCGAAGTGTCCGGTCTTCGTGATCCCACCTGATGCCGCCGAGAGCGTGGACGAGGTCACGGGGAGAGCCGCCGCGGACGCAGGGTGAGGGCGGCGGCACCGGCCGCCGAGTAAAGGCAGCCCAGGCGCCGCCGCGATCTGGACGGCGCGTCAGCTCGCTCGGCTGGGCCCGGTCATCTCTGCGCAGACCAATTCGACGAACTCACCGACCCGCTGCTCCGGCAGGTGCCGGGCGAGGTCGGCCTCTGCGATCATGCCGACGACGCGGTGCTCCTCGAGGACGGGAACCCGATGGATCCGGTGCTCCTCCATCGTCTGCAGCACCTGGTCGACGTCGGCGCTCACGTCAACCGTGTACGGCGTGCCCTGTGCCAGCTCGCCGGCGGTCATGGTCGCCGGATCGCCGCCGGCCGCGAGGCATTTCACCACGATGTCGCGATCGGTGATGATTCCGTGCAGCCGATCGTCGTCGCCGCAGATCGGCAGTGCGCCGATGTCCTGGTCGCGCATCGTCTGGGCGGCGTGCTGCAGGGTTTCGTTCTCGCCGACGCAGGTGACGCCGGCGTGCATGATGTCGCGTGCGGTGGTCATCGTGACTCCTTCGTGCGTGGTGGATCGTCCCGCAGGACAGGTGGTCGAGGTGTCAGCGGTGTCGGGCAACCAGTCGGCTCAGCCCTGCCGGGCGATCGGAATGCGTCGCACCTCGGCCCGCTCGGGCTCCTTCACCCCGACCCTGACTTCGAGAATGCCGTTGGCGTACGAGGCCTGAACGTCGTCCTCGTCGGCGCCGGCGGGCAGTGTCACGCTGCGCCGGAAGGAGCCGTACCTGAATTCCGACCGGTGCGCCTCCTTCTTTTCCTCGCGCCGTTCCGCCTGCACGGTGAGCATTCCGCCCGAGACCGTGATCTCGACATCCTTGTCCGGGTCTATTCCGGGCAATTCGACGCGGAGAACATATTTTCCGGCCTCGAGGTATTCCTCCACCCGGATGAGGTGTCGCCCCGCCAACGGGCCGAGCAGGGGTGTCGGAAGCAGTTCCTCCCCGAACCAGTCGAACAGATCTCCGAAGCGGCCGGGTTCGCGCCGCATGATGCTTGTCACAGTCATCGCCCCCAGGTGGACTCGGTACTCGTGGTCTCTCACAGCGAACCGATTCGCGTGGCAGTTGTGTAGTGCCGGACGTGAGACGTTCGCTCGGGTCGTTCGGCCCTGGATCCGGGCGGACCGCCTGCAGATGCTGAAACGAGACGGCTGAAACGAGACGGTACGTACACCAGGGATCTCCAGGGGGCGATGACGTTGCGGCCACACGCCTTGGAACACGCGGAACGCACGGCCCACGAATGGCTGGCGACCATCGGCCGACATCTCGGCACCCAAGACCTGGACTTCACATTTCGGGTCGTCCGGGCCTGGCTGCACACGGTGCGGGACCGGCTTCCCGTGGAGGGGGCAGCGCACCTGGCCGCCCAGCTCCCCGAGGTGCTGCGTGGCGTCTTCTACGACGGGTGGGCCCCGAGCAGGGTCCCGATCAGGATCGCCGCCGGCGAGTGCACTGCCCGGTTCGCGCAGGAGGCCAGGATCTCGACCGCGGAGGTACCCGACGTGGCGTCCACCGTCTCCTCCGGCCTGGGTGAGATGTTCTCGCCGGGCCTGCTCGAGACGGCGTTCGCCCAGATGCCGGATCAGCTCGCGACACTGTTCAGACCTGCACGTGGCGTCAGACCTGCGCGTGGCGGGGAGGCGTCCGCTGCTGGCGACGAGGCCGGGTCCGAGCACGTCCGGACGGCCGGCCAGACCGACGACCGGTTGGAGCGGTTGGAGCGCGACGTGCGGGCACTCACCGATGCCGTCAGTGCGCTTGCCAGCGGTCTCGAACACGTCCCGCCACCTGAACCACCCGGCGAGACCGCCGCGAAGGCCGCCCGCCGGGCACACCAGCTTCTGCCGTCGGCGCGAACGCCCGAGTAACGCGCTCCGGCCGATCCTCCTGGCGGGCACACCGGGGGTGGTGGGGCTCGTGGTGTGCCGGGATCCGCGCGGTGGAAGGTGGTGAAGGTCATGTCCGTCGATCGGCACGTCGCGTGGTTCGCCGAGGTGGATCGCGGCGACCTCGCCGTCGTGGGCGGGAAGAACGCCTCACTCGGCGAGTTGACGCGTCACCTCTCAGGTGCCGGCGTCCGGGTACCGGAGGGGTTCGCGACCACCGCACAGGCGTACTGGGAGTTCGTGGACACCACGGGTCTCCGGGACCAGGTGGCGGCGCAACTCGACCTTCTCCATGCGGGCGCGGACCTCGCCACGGTCGGTGCTGCCATCCGCGAGTTGTTCGTCGAGACCGACCTTCCAGCGGATCTCACCGACGCCGTCCGGGACGCCTACCGCAGGCTGTCCGAACA
The DNA here is from genome assembly GCF_040120725.1 of Actinopolymorpha sp. B9G3. Taxonomy (NCBI): domain Bacteria; kingdom Bacillati; phylum Actinomycetota; class Actinomycetes; order Propionibacteriales; family Actinopolymorphaceae; genus Actinopolymorpha; species Actinopolymorpha sp. B9G3. The sequence continues at coordinate 17,325 of NZ_JBEEAB010000011.1, forward strand.
CCTCGGCCACGCCGACCCCGATGTCGCCGTGCGCAGCAGCGCCACCGCCGAGGACATCCCCGAGGCCAGCTTCGCCGGGCAGCAGGAGAGTTTCCTCCACGTGAGCGGCGAGCGGGACCTGCTCGCCGCCTGCCGGCGGTGCTTCGCCTCGCTGTTCACCGACCGGGCGATCCACTATCGCGAAGACTTCGGCTTCGACCACCTGAGCGTGGCGCTGTCGATCGGCGTACAGGCGATGGTCCGTTCGGATCTCGCGGGAGCGGGGGTGATGTTCTCCCTCGACACCGAAACCGGATTCCCCAGGGTCGTGCTGATCAACGCCTCGTGGGGACTCGGCGAGGCGGTCGTCGCCGGCCAGGTGGACCCGGACGAGTACGTGGTGTTCACCCCGCTCCTCGACCGGCCCGATCTCCGTCCGATCCTGTCCAGGACATGTGGCGGCAAGGAGACCAAGGTCGTCTATGCCGACGACGGGCAGGCGGTACACACCCGGTCCGTCGACACCAGTGAGACGGAGCGGTCCGGTCTCGTCCTCGACGACGACGAGATCCTCACCCTGGCCCGGTGGGCCGCCGCGGTCGAGAAGCACTACGGCGGACCCATGGACATGGAATGGGCCAAGGACGGCCGTACCGGCGAGCTGTTCCTCGTCCAGGCCAGGCCCGAGACGGTCCAGGCCCGTCGCGAGGCCGCACTGCTGCGGTCGTACACCCTCACCGGCACCGCCGAACGCCTGGTCACCGGCCTGGCGGTCGGGGACGCCATCGCTGCCGGCCGCGTCTGCAACCTCGCGAGCCCGGCGGAGATCGACCGGTTCGTCGACGGATCCGTCCTGGTCACCGGCCTCACCGACCCGGACTGGGAGCCCATCATGAAGCGGGCCGCCGCGATCGTCACCGACCACGGCGGGCGTACGTCGCACGCCGCGATCGTCAGCCGTGAGCTCGGCGTCCCCGCGATCGTGGGGGCGGGCGACGCGACCGGGACGCTGGCCGACGGCCGGGACGTCACGGTGTCGTGCGCGGCAGGCGAGCTGGGCTACGTCTATGCGGGGATCTGTGCGTACGAGGCGCGTGATCTCGACCTCGCCGCCATCCCGGCGACGCGCACCAAGGTCATGCTCAACCTCGCCAACCCGGCGGCGGCATTGCGTTGGTGGCGCCTTCCCGCCGACGGAGTGGGCCTCGCCCGGATGGAGTTCATCGTCAACAACCACGTCAAGGTGCACCCCATGGCACTGGTCCACCCGGACAAGGTGGACGAGAAGTCCAGGGAGCGCATCCTCCAGCTGACGCGAGGCTATCGCGACCGGACGGAGTACTTCGTCGATCGCCTCTCGACCGGCGTCGCGCACATCGCCGCGTCCCGCTGGCCCGATCCGGTGATCGTCCGGATGAGTGACTTCAAGACCAACGAGTACGCCCGGCTCATCGGTGGGCAACGGTTCGAGCCCGCCGAGGAGAACCCCATGCTGGGCTGGCGGGGTGCGAGCCGCTACTACAGCGAGGGATACCAGGCAGGGTTCGCACTGGAGTGCCGGGCCATCGCCAGGGTGCGTGACCAGATCGGACTCACCAACGTCGTCGTCATGATCCCGTTCTGTCGTACGACCGACGAGGCCGACCACGTGCTGAAGACCATGAGGGAGTACGGCCTGCGTCGCGGACGCAATGGCCTGCGGGTCTATGTGATGGCGGAGATCCCGTCCAACATCATCCTCGCCGAGGAGTTCGCCGAACGCTTCGACGGATTCTCGATCGGCAGCAACGACCTCACCCAGCTCACCCTCGGTGTCGACCGGGATTCCGCCGAACTGGCTGGACTTTTCGACGAACGCAATCCCGCCGTGGTACGCAGCATCCAGCACCTCGTCACCGTGGCGCACCGGCGTACTCGGATGGTCGGGCAGGAGTGCAAGGTCGGCCTGTGCGGGCAGCGGCCCAGTGACGACCCCGAGTTCGCCCGGATCCTGGTCCGCGCGGGCATCGATTCCATCTCCGTCACCCCCGACAGTTTCCTCGCGGTCAAACAGAATGTGGCGGCGGCGGAGGAGAGCGAGGGAGAGCGACGACGATGAAGCTTGTCGAGGAGACGGCGTTCCGGTTCCGGATCGATCCCGTCGACGACATGCGGGTGCCTGGCATCGTGTACGCGTCCCGCGCCCTGTTGCCAGAGGCCGGCGGTGACCAGGCGCTCCAGCAGGTCGCCAATGTGGCAACGCTGCCGGGCATCGTCGAGGCGTCGTACGCCATGCCGGACATGCACTGGGGTTACGGATTTCCGATCGGCGGAGTGGCCGCGACGGACATCGACCGGGGTGGCGTCGTGTCGCCGGGTGGCGTCGGTTTCGACATCTCCTGCGGCGTACGCCTCTATGCCGCCGACCTCGACCGCGCCGAGCTGCAACCTCACCTTGACGCGGTGATGGACGGTCTCGGGCATGCGACTCCACGCGGCATGGGCAGCGGAGCGGTGTGGAAGCTTGGCGGCAAGGACCAGCTGGAGAAGGTCATGCGGGGTGGCTCCCGGTATGCCGTCGAGCAGGGGCATGGTGTCGCCCGCGACCTCGACCGCTGCGAGGACCGCGGTGCGGTGGATGACGCGGACCCTGCCCAGGTGAGCGAACGCGCTGTCAATCGCGGCTTGCACCAGGTGGGCAGCCTCGGCTCGGGTAACCACTTCCTCGAGGTGCAGGTCGTCGACTCGGTGCTCGACGAGCCGGTCGCCACGGCCTACGGACTTCGTACCGGCCAGGTCTGCGTGATGATCCACTGCGGTTCCCGTGGACTCGGGCACCAGATCTGCTCCGATCATGTCCGCACGATGGAGAAGGCCATGCCGGGCTACGGCATCCGGGTGCCGGACCGGCAGCTGGCATGCGTACCGGTGGAGTCGCCCGAAGGCCGGGTGTACCTCGGTGCGATGGCGGCCGCGGCCAACTACGCAAGGGCGAACCGGCAACTGCTGGGTGAGGCGACGCGTCGGGTCTTCGACCGGATCACCGGCTGCGGCCTCGATCTCGTCTACGACATCTCGCACAACCTGGCGAAGATCGAGACGCACGACGTGGCGGGCGAACCGCGCCGGCTCTGCGTGCACCGCAAGGGGGCGACGAGGGCACTGCCGCCAGGGCATCCCGACCTCCCGGCGGACCTGCGGGACATCAGCGGCGCCGGGCAGCCGGTGTTGATTCCGGGGTCGATGGGGACGGCGTCGTACGTCCTGACCGGTGTCGAGGGCGGCCCGGCGTTCGCGTCGACGTGTCACGGCGCGGGGCGGATGCTGAGCCGGCACCAGGCCGCCAGGGGAATCCGCGGCGAGGAGCTGCGGCGCCGCCTGGAGGCGCAGGGCATCGCGGTGCGCGGGGCCTCGTGGCGCGGCCTCGCCGAGGAGACACCCGAGGCGTACAAGGACATCGACGCGGTGATCGAGGCCGCGACCGGCGCGGGTCTCGCCCGTCCGGTCGCCCACCTGCTCCCCATCGGCGTCGTCAAGGGATGACCGCCGGAGCCGTCGGTGACCCTCCGCCGTCCCCTGACGCCGTCCCCTGACGCCGTGGCCTGACGCCGTGGCCTGACGAAGGCTCCGGGTCAGATGTCACTCGCGGCATGTCCGAGGTGAGTGAGGAACTCGGTGGCCGCGGCAGACTTCGCCCGGCCGGCGACGGTCGCGGCGAACACCCGGCGTACGGACGAGTCGGCACTCTTCAGCCGGAGCAGCGCGATGTCGGCGGGGACCGCCCGGCGGGCGAGCGCGGGGATGAGCGCGACGCCAAGGCCGGCGGCAACGCAGCCCAGCTTGCCGGTCCAGTCGGCGGCGACGATGCCGGTACGCGGGTGGAAGTCCGGTGGCAGGCTCGCGCGCAGCAGGGTGTCCTCGTCGGTGGCCGAACCTGGGATGAAGGAGTCATCGGCCAACTCCGCAAGGCGTACGACCCGACGATGCGCCAACGGATGCGTACGACTCACGGCCACCAGGAGGTGCTCGTCGAGCAGGTGGCGCAGGTCGTACCGTCCCGTGTCGAGTGGCTGGTCGGGTGCCGCGCTGACCACCGCGATGTCCGCGTCACCGGCGCTCAGTCGTTCGAGCAGGTCTGGCGTCCGACCTTCGAGGAGCGCCAGTGACACCTTCGGATGGGTCTCGCGGAACGCCCCCAGCGCCCGCGGGACGAGTGCCGCGACCGCGGTGGGAAACGCGCCGACCCTGATCCGGCCGGAACCCAACCCACGCAGCGCTTCCAGGTCACGCCGGGCGGCGTCGAGCCGGTCCAGGACGGCCTCGGCATGAGCGAGCAGGCACACCCCCTCCTCGGTGAGTGCCACGCCACGCGGCAGCCGGTCGAAGACCTGGGCACCGAACTCCTGCTCGAGCACGACTATCTGCCGGGAGACCGCGGACTGGGTGAAGCGCAGTTCCCTGGCGGCGGAGGTGATCGAACCGTGGCGGGCGACGGTACGCAGCACCTCGAGGGACTCGATCTGCATGGCGTTCATGCTAGGCGCAAGCCATGCGGTGTCGCGATGGCAGCCATGCAGGACATTCGGTGGTCGCATGGGAACGGCGTGCCTACTGTGGAAGGCATGGCACTCGTTCTGACCATGCTGGCCGACGCGGCTGCCGTCGATGCCGTGGGCAGTGCCGACGCGGCAGCGACGGGGCAGCTCACGGGCACGGGACCGGAGTGCCGACCTCGCCAGCATCGTCTGAGCGCGGTTCAGCTGGCCGTTCTCCGCGCGTACGAATGACTGCCCGTACGAACAACTGAAGGAGCCCACCGTGCAGGTCACTCTCGACAATCCCGCCACCGTCGCCGAACCCGTCGGCCCCTATGCGCATGTCGCCCGGCTGGACATCGACGGGGGCGCGTTGCTCATGCTGGCCGGGCAGGTCGCCGTCGACGACGCCGGCGAAGTGGTCGCGCCAGGCGACCCCGTTGCCCAGGCCGAACGCATCTTCGAACTCATCCGCGAGATCCTCGCCGCGCACGGCGCGACGTTCGCCGACGTCCTGCACATCCGTACGTACATGACGGACATGGACGACCTTCCCGCCTACGGTGCCGTACGCCGCCGGCTCTTCCCGGGCACGCCACCACCGGCCAGTACGACGGTCGAGGTGAGCCGGCTCTTCCGTCCCGAAGCGGTCCTGGAGGTCGAGGTCACCGCCGCGGTCACGACGAAGGAGGAACCGGCCACCTCACCGGATCGGCTCAGACGTCGAGGGTGACGGCGCACGTCCAGCCGTCGGCGTTCTCGTCGAATCGCAGCCCGTGCAGGGAAACCGCCTTCGGCACGGCGCCGACCAGTTCGGTCTGGTCGAGTCCGGTGACCGCGAACCGCACGTCGTAGCCCTCCTCTTCCGCTGGCTCGACGGTGGCCCGAAGGGGGAGGACGTCGGCGGTCTCCATGAGGTAGATGACTTCACTGAGCACTTCGACGAGGAGGTCTTCGTCGCCGTCCTCGGCGACCTCGAAGGTGGCGACGTCGGTCGGGCTCGCCGACGTGGTGTCGGCGAACGTCTCGACCATCGCGGTGACGGCTTCGGCCACGCACAGCTCCCGCGTCGGCGCCCACGCCTCGAACCGGCTGTCGGCCGTGTGCGGGACACTGCGATGGCCGGACTGCATGACACCTCCTGACGACCTACTCCTTCAGGATTCCCCATGCCGCCGCCACCGCGTCGTCGGCGGACCGCGCGGTGTCGATCGGGAGGGATTCGGGCCAGTCCGCGAAGTTCTGCTCCAGTTGCCCGGCAATCTCGATCGTCGCGTCCGACGCGTCACCGACCCGCGAAGCGATGCGCGGCCTGGTGACCTCGGCGGGCGCCACACATCGCAGCTCCACGAGCGTGGTGGACGTTTCCCGCCCGAGCGTCCGCGCCGCCCGGCGTTCGTCCGGGTCGCTCCAGGTGGCGTCGACGATGACGGTTTCGCCGTGCTCGACCAGCGTCCGGGCGCGGGCCAGCAGCTGCCGATAGGTGGCGTGCACGTGTTTACTTTCGTACAACCCGCGGCCGTAACCCGCGTGCGGGTCGAGCGCGGCGGCTCCGGGTACTTCCCGGCGGATCTCGTCGCTCCGCAGCAACGTCGCCCCCAGCTGGTCGGCGAGACCGGCGGCCACGGTCGACTTGCCGGTGCCCGGCAGACCGCCGACCAGCACGAGCCGGACCCGCGCAGTCCGCAGATGCTGCCACGCCATGCCGGCCAACTGCCGCGCGTTCGCCCGTTCCTCCGGCACACCCTGCCGATACCGCAGGCAGGCGACCTTGGCACGGACGAACGCGCGGTACGCGATGTAGTGGTGCACCAGCGAAGGCGGCGCCACCGTTCCGGAGAACTCGCCGTACCACCCGAGGAACCGCTGCGCGAGGTCCGCGGCACCCAGTCGTTCGAGATCCATTGCCAGGAAGGCGGCGTCGTCGATGCCGTCGACGTTGCGGAGCGCGTCGTCGAACTCCAGGCAGTCGAGCACACGCGGCCCGTCGGGAAGACAGAAGATGTCATCGGCCAGCAGGTCGCCGTGACCGTCGACGACGTACCCGGCACTCGCCCGTTCGTCGAGCAGGTGCGCCCGCCCGTCGACGTAGGAGAGCGCAAGGTCGCCGATCTCGTCGAACTGCTGCTTGTCGAGGACGCTCCCCGCGAAGAGAGCGCTCTCGGTGAGGTTGTCGCTCCAACGCTTTCGTAGTGCGCCTGGCAGACCGGCGGCAGCCACCGCCGGTCCGGTCTCGGCGCCGGCGTGGAACGCCGCGAGCAGCCGCGCCAACGTCCTGAGGTCGGTTTCCACGTCCTCTCCCTGACGGACCAGCGTGGAGAGCCGTCGATCCGCGGGCATGCGGCGCATCACGACGACCCAGTCGCGGGTCCTGCCCCTACTGTCCTGGACCTCCCAGAGGTCGAGGTAGACATCGGGCGCCAGCCGCCGGTTGAGATTCAGCTCCCGGCGACACGCCACCTCCCGCGCGGCGACGGTGGTGTAGTCGAGGAAGCCGAGGTTCACCGGCTTCTTGACCTTGTACGCACGATCCCCGATGAACGCGACCACCGCGGAGTGGCTCTCGGCGATCGACGCCGCCGTGTCGTGCCGCTCCCCCGGCAGACCGCCGTCCGATCCAGCTGCGCGGGCGTTTCCGGGACGTCCTCGGGACCTCATCCGACCTGGGACGGCTGCAGGTTTCTGCGGCGCCGCCGCCGAACGATGACGGCACCGGTCACCCCAGCACCGATGGCCAACGCAGTCACCGCAACGAGAGCCTTCACACCGAGTTCCTTTCCACGCCGGGACCGGTTCAGTCGGCCTTTCCGCGCCGAATCGTGCCCCGCCGACGCCGCTGATCCGGTTTCGTCAGTGGGCGAAGACGGAGCGCTCGGCCGGCGTGCGTTCGACCTCGGGACGGACGACCATGACCACGGACGCCGTAGCGAGCCACAGAACGAAAGTCGCAAAGGTGAGCAAGCTCATCACCGTGGCAAAGGTCGAAACGGTGATCGTCATCGCGGTTGCCACGCCGGCAATCAGCCCGATCACGGCGACGGACAGGCCGAACCAGCCGAGCCACCTCCCTGCCAGCTCCCGGCGCACCATGGCGAGTCCTGCGGCTCCGGTGAAGAGCGCGATCAGCAACTCCAGCGCCGCGCCGGAGAACATGCGCGCGCCGATCAGCGAGCGCGCAACGTCGCCAGCCATCATGCTCTGCGGCCCCTGCGCCAGATAGGCGAGCGCTCCGCCCGGCACCACACTCAGCAGTCCCACGGCGGACAGCGCGACACCAGCACCCAGCACCACGGGCGAGAACGCTTCCGCGCCACCTTCTGCCCGTTGCAGGACGTGCCGCAGGTGTCCGACGAACCACAGGAACACGACCATGGCCAGCAGGACCAGCAGCAGCGACACCCGCACCTGGACGCTGTAGTCGGCGAAGTACCGGATCATCGCCGCGGTCGAGCCGACCCCACCCGTCGACGGCAGTACCAGCACCGCTGCCGCCAGCAGGGCCGCGGACAACAACCCGCTGGCTGCTCCGATGCGTTCCCACATGCGCTCGTTCATGACCGTCTCCTCTCAGGCGGATCTCTCGACAGCCAGCACACGCCGTCCTCATGTCAGACAGCAGGGGCGAACGACCACGGCCGTCGGGTGCCCAAGGTCCCGTCGATCCCGGGCAGGGCGGTACTGAGTGGGACCTCAACCCCCTTGGTGGGGACCCGCCGGCCACGTCGTCATCGGTCGCGGAGCCGCCACTCGCGGACGGCGTCGTGGACGTGCTCGAAGATCGCCAGCGGTGCGTCGGCCGGTGTGGCGTCGGTCGAATTGTCGGCCTCAACCCGCTCCCTGTTCGGCACCGTGGCCTGGGCGGCCTCAACGGCCCCGGCCATCTCCTGCAGTAGGCCGGGTGGCACCCGCTCGCGGAGGAAGCGGAACTCCTCGTCCTCTTCGTACTTCGCGTGTGCGGCGATCGCCTCGGCCAGCGCCAGGAGCTTGGCCCTGAACTCAGGATGGTCGACGCCGAGGTCGTGCAGCTCGGCGAGCGCCTCCTTGGCGTCCTGCTCCTCCTCCACGCGGTGCTCGATCACCTCGTCCCCATCGTCGATCTCCTTGCGCGCGATCGGGTGGACGACCTCTCCCTCGGTAGCCTCATGCACGGCAAGCAGCCAGACGAGATCTGCGAAGAACTCGCGCTTCTCCTTGCCTCCCGCCTGGGTGACCTTGATGAACAGGCTCCTGATCTCGTTGTGTTGCCGGGTGAGCAGGTCCACGACATCGTCCTTGATCGGCTCAGTCACGCCTCTCACCTCCTTGGTCCGAGTCGAGATTCTCGGCACATATCCGATAACGCGCAGGAGACACCGACAATGATCATCGCGCCGGCGCCTTTCGACGACCGGGACGACCGACCGCTGCCTCCAGTCTCTCCACGGGGTCGGACGAATCGTTCGGGACCAATGGCCGCGCCTTGCCTGCCGCCAGGAAGTCCGTCGGGTGCTATTCGGCCTGCCCCGCTGGGGGCGCCTGGACCACCACTGGATCAGTCACGTCGGGCGCGCCGCGAGCCGGCGCCGGTGCGTGAGCCGTTGCCGGACTGCTCAGGGACACGCGCGCGTGAGCGCGTCACGTTGCCTGGCCTTTCCCCGTCGATGCCGGCGATCTGCGAGTGCCCGACGTCGACGGCGAGCTGGTACGCGGCCTGCGCACTGACGGTGCCACCCTGCTCGGTGAGCAGGACCCGCCGGCTGCCGGCCGCCACCGGGGCGAGGTCGACATAACCCGATTCGATCGCCAGGTGGAATGCCGAACGCGCTCCCGCCAGGTCACCCTGGTCGCGGAGCAGGACGCCGAGGTTGACCGCCGCCGACTGCACGACATCGGTGTGGCCGGAGTCCACGGCCCGCTGGTAGGCCTCCCGGGCTCCCACGGCGTCGCCCTGTTCCTCCAGCAACATGCCCAGGTTGACGGCCGCGACAGGCGCGGCACTCGTGTGCCCCGACCCGGCGGCCACCTGGTAGGCCGCCTGCGCCGCGGCCAGATCCCCGTGCTGGGCGAGCAGCGCGCCAAGGTTGTTCGCCGCCATCGGAGCGACGTCGGCGTGGCCGGAGTCGACCGCGCGCTGGTAGGCCGCTCGCGCACCCGTCAGGTCGTCCTGCGCGGCGAGCAGCGCACCGAGGTTGTTCGCCGCCATCGGAGCGACGTCGGCGTGACCGGAGTCGGCGGCCACCTCGTACGCCGCCCGGGCACCGTCGGCGTCGCCGTGCTCCTTCAACAGTGAACCGCGGTAGAACGCGGCCATCGGTACGACGTCGGCATGACCGGAGTTGACGGCGAGTTCGTACGCCATCTCCGCGCCGGCGACGTCGCCCTGCTCGGCGAGGAGGACTCCGAGGTTCAAGGCGGCAACGGGGACCACGTCGGTGCGCTCCGAGTCGACGGCCCGCTGGAACGCCGACCGCGCACCCGCCGCGTCGCCCTGGTCGCGCATGAGGACACCGAGGTTGACCGCCGCCACCGGCACCACGTCGGGATGCCCGGAGTCGACGGCCCGCTGGAACGCCGACCGCGCACCCGACACGTCCCCCTGGTCCTTCAGCAGGACACCGAGGTTGACCGCCGCCACCGGCACCACGTCCGGTTGACCCGAGTCGACGGCCCGCTGGAACGCCGACCGCGCACCCGACAGGTCGCCCTGCTCCCGCAGGAGTGAACCCAGGTTGACCGCGGCGACGGCGGCGGTGTCGGCCGAGCCGGCGTCGATCGCCTTCTCGAACGCCGACCGCGCGCCCATCACGTCACCCTGGTCCCGCAACAACGAGCCCAGGTTGTTCGCCGCCCGCGGCATCACGTCGGCGTGGCCGGAGTCCACGGCCCGCTGGAAGGCGACCTTCGCCCCTGTCATGTCGCCCTGGTCCCGCATCAGCGAACCCAGGTTGTTCGCCGCCCGCGGCACCACGTCGGCGTGACCGGAGTCCACGGCCCGCTGGAACGCCGACCGCGCTCCAGACAGGTCGCCCTGCTCCCGCAGGAGCAACCCGAGGTCGTTGGCCGCCCGCGGAGCGAGGTCGGCATGGCCGGAGTCAAGGACCTTCCGGAACGCCGGTTCGGCCGCCTGGAGGTTTCCCCGCAGGCTGGCATTGATGCCGATGTCGAACGCGTCGTCGGTGGGGACGGCCGCGAGGAGTTCCTGCCACATCGGGTCGAAGACCGGCCGGCCCTCGTGCCCGTTGGCGCCCTCCTCGACCGCGACCAGGTAGTCGAGCACCTCGAAGCCGACCAGGCCGTTCCTCTGGGCTCGGGAGGATGCCGTACGTGCCGGTTGCGCAGGTGCCGCACGACCCGAGCGGCCCGCGGATCCCGCTGCCGCCGGCGTACGTCCTGACCGGCCCGGCATCGACTGCCGGCCCGCGGCGGGTCGGCCGGCACCACCGCCCTGGCCCGCGCCCTCGACACCCGGAGCCGGCGAACTGCCCGGCTGCTCGGCGGCCCGCAACAGCGACACCTCCGAGGCGATGGGTTCGGTCGCCCACGCCATGCCCTGCGCGAACAGTGCTGAGGTGGGGTCGAGGTCGATCCGGATCCGCCGGAGGTAGAGCGGGTAGAGCCCCCGCAGTTCCGATTCGGTGACGGGCCGCTTCAGTCCGGCCCGCCGTGCGTCGATCGCCGCCTGAACGATCGCGTAGCCGGCCGGGTCGGTCTCCCGGCCCGAGCGGAACCGCTCGACCAGTTGCTCACCACCGACGAGCGCCTCGCCGATGCTCGCCGTGATCCGCTCCTGCGGATAGAGCTGCGCGGCCTCGGCCCGCTCCGGAGGAGTGAGCTGGTACTGCAACGGGATCTTCGTCGCCTTGCTCAGCGCCGACCTGGCGACCGCCGCGACGTCGCCGCGTCCGGCGTGGATCTGGTCCCAGCGTTCCTTCGTCATCGTGGCCACCAGGACGGCGTTGCGGGTGGCCTTTTCGATCGTGTCCGCGGACAGGTGGGCGAGGTCCGCGGCGGTGAGATCGTCCAGCCACAACACCCACGGCTGGCGCTCGGGCGCCACCGGCGGCTCCGGGCGGAGCAGTTCGGCCAGGGCCTCGCCGTTCTCCGGGATGACCACCATCGGGTCCTTCGTCCCCATCGTCTTGCGGATCGCCTCCACCACGGTGCGGGACTTGCCCGCCTTCTCGTGACCGACGACCACGACGAACGCGTACGGAGGACGGTCGGGGTTCAGCAGCGAGGCCAGCCGACCGTCGGCGGCCGGGCGTCGTACGTACGGCGCGTGGCCGCGTGAGGTGTAGCGGGTCGGTGTCGGACCGAGGTCCGCGTCCAGGAGTTCGGAGAGGCGGCGCGCGTCGCCGTCGAGGGTGCCATCGGCGAGCGGCCGGGCGGGTGCCTGGTCCACCGTTTCGTCGCGGCGAGCCGCGGGGCGCTGCGCTCGTTGCCCGCGTTGGTCACCTCGTGCCCGGGGTTCGGTGCGCGACTCGCGCAGGCGGGTCCTACGTTCGCGCGCTTCGGTGTCGTCGGCAACGGGCTCGTCCGCATCGGCGTCGTCTTCGGCTTCGGCGTCGTCGTCCTCGTCGGACTGGTCCGCCCGCGGCCGGGTGGGGTTGAAGAGGTCATCGGGGTCGTCGTCGGCTTCGGCGGAGGTGTCACTCACGCCGAAGATCCACCCCAGGGCGGCGGCGGCGAGCGCCAGCAGCGCGAGGCCACCCAGCACGACCACCAGCGGGCGCGCACCTCCCCGCGTGAGCGTCTCCGTCACCGCGGACAGCCCGACAAGGACCACGCCGGCCATCGCCAGCGACCGTACCCAGTTGCGCCGGTCGGTCAGGATCGGCTTCCGCGCGTCATCTTCATGCCGCTCGGCCACAATCCACCCCCTGGGCCCGCACGAGGCCATCAACGACCCGCGATGGCCGCAGGTCCTGTTGGCCGCTCCGCGGGCCTTGTCGTGACATTCCCCGGGTGCCAGCTACCTCGATCGCCGTCCTCCGGAAGTCCTGACCCCGAAGGAAACATCGCCGATCACGCCGGGCGGCCCGGAGACATCTCAGTCCCCAGTGTCCACATAACGTGGCCACGCCGGGCGGGAATGGTGGACAGATTTACGCCGCACACAATCGTGGGTCGAAGTTGCGTCGAACGCATGGAACGATCCGAATCGAAATGCGGCGACCGAATGGACCTCTGGTCCCTTGACATTCGCGGAGTGGGCACCAGTGCCGTGCGGGTGTAAGGATCGAAAACAGCAGGCGTCGACCACGGGGCACGGTGATTCATATGCAACTCTTCCCTTCGATCCCGTTAGCGGACTGGAAAGACAGCAAAGAGACGTTGCACCGGTTCGCTCAGATCGTCGGCAAGGTTCGCCTGGCAGCCGGCGTAAGGCGCAACCACTGGTGGAATGTCCCCTACCATCTCACCGGCCGGGGCATCACCACCCGGCCCATGGGTCTGGTCGACGGAAACCCGGTCTTCACCGTCGACTTCGACTTCGTCGACCACCGACTGGTTGCGCAGTCGATCGAAGGCGGGTCAGCGGCTTTCTCCCTGCTCGGCCATTCGGTCGCGTCCTTCTACGACCGCACGTTCGAGGCGTTGGACGCGATCGGGGTGAAGGTCACGATCGACCATCCGCACCCCTTCGACATTCCCGGCGATGGACACCCCTTCGGCTCCGACACCGCGCACGCGACGTACGACCCGGTCTGGGTCAACCGCTATTGGCAGGTGCTGAGTCAGGTCAATCTTCTCCTCGAGAAGTTCTCTTCGGGATTCTCGGGCAAGATCAGCCCGGTCCATCACTTCTGGCACACGTTCGACATCGCCGTGACGAGATTCTCCGAACGAGTTGTCGAACAGTCACCGCAAACCGATCCCGTCACCCGTGAGGCGTACTCCCGCGAAGTCATCAGTGCGGGATTCTGGTTCGGCGACGACGCGTTTCCGGAGCCGGCGTTCTATTCCTACGTCGCCCCGGCACCCGAGGGCCTCGCCGACCAACCCCTCCGCCCGCCGTCGGCGCAGTGGCTGGAGCAGCGTGGGAGTCCACTCGCCGTGCTGCGCTATGACGACGTACGCACCGCTGACAATCCGATGGGCAACGTCCTCGACTTCTACGAGACGGTCTACCAGGCCGGCGCCCGGCTCGCCGGGTGGGACCTCGAACGGCTGACGTGCCCTGGCGGGATCACCGACCCCTACGCCTGAGCGATTGGAACGAGCGAACCAATGAACGCAGCACGCGGGTGCGCTGCGAAGCGAGATCCCGCGTGAGCGGGTGGTGGTGCACCCTGCCGTCCAGCAGGTCGAGCACCCGAGCCGCGCCCCGATGGTCCTGTGTCGGGCGGTCGAGGCCGTCGAGCACCTGCGAGGTCACCGCACCGTAGGCGAGATGCGGGATGAGGTCCGCCGCCCAGTCCCTGGCCGCCCAACCTCGCGGGTCGGTGACACCGAGGGCGGCCATCGGGGCGTTCCCGGCGAGCATCGCCACGACCATCGCACCGACCGCGCCCACGACCGGGCTGGGCCGCCAGCCGAGCCCGCGGAGCCCGCCGAGCAGCGCACCCGTCGCGACACCGGCGGCGAGGCCGGTCAGTGGGGCCAGCCCGGCGACCCGGTTGTGCCGTCGTTCCCCCTGACCGGGCACCGGGACATGCGTCTTCATGGAAAGGATCTCCACGGTGTCCTCCGGGGTGTGGCTCGCCGCCCTGCCGCGCGCGGCCATGTCGAGATAGGTGACGGCGTTGAGCGCGGTCGTACCCGCCGCACCCGCCGCGGCACCCCGCAGAACTGACCGCAGCAGCCCACCCATACCCCGTCCCCTTCCCTCGCCGTGCCGGACCGTGTCGAGGTCCTCGAGAGACCCCGCCCTCGCGCCTACCCCACCTGCCGTGACTTACGCGGGAACCTGTCGGATGTCCGCGGACACATGAGAGGTGTACGCGCGTACTGCCCGACGAAGGGGGACTCTCGATGCGACGCCATCGATGGCACGCACTGCTGCTCGCGCTCGTGCTCGCGGTCACGGGTCTGGCGGCCGGTCCGGCCGCAGGTTCGGCCGCCGGTTCTGCCGGAACGGCGAGCAGCGCGGCGGGCCCGGCCAGGGGCGAACGCACGGTCGTCGTCACGTTGGTCACCGGCGACAAGGTGGTGGTCTCCACCAGCCGCGACGGGCGGCGCGGCATGGACATCCGGCCGGCTCCCGGCCGCGAGGGTGTGCCGTTCGTCGAACGCAGGTCGGCCGCCGGCGGCCTCAGTGTCGTGCCCGCGGACGCCGCGGCGTTGATCGCGTCCGGGAAGCTCGACCCCAGGTTGTTCGATGTCGACACCCTCATCAGTCACGGCTACGCGGACGGCGTACGCCAGGACCTCCCCCTGATCGTGTCCCACGGCACCACGGCGCGCTCCAAGGCCGACACGAGGTCCGCTCTTGCCGCGGCCGACGCCACAGTCACCCGGGAGCTGCCCAGCGTGCAGAGCACCGCGGTCCGGGCGGAGAAGACGGGCGCGCTCTGGGCCGAGCTCACCCGTGGCCAGGCGGCGACGCGGACGTTCGATCCGGGCATCGAGAAGGTGTGGCTGGACGGCCGGGTCAGCGCGTCCCTGGACGAGAGCGTCCCGCAGGTCGGCGCCCCCGTGGCGTGGCAGGCCGGCTTCACCGGCGAGGGGGTGAAGGTAGCCGTCCTCGACACCGGCATCGACGCCGACCACCCCGATCTCGCCGGCGCCGTCGTGGCGGCCGAGGACTTCACCGAGACGGGGAGTACGCACGACGGCAACGGCCACGGCACCCACGTGGCGTCCATCATCACCGGCAGCGGCACGGCGTCCGGCGACAGGTACAAGGGTGTCGCACCGGACGCCGACCTGCTCGTCGGCAAGGTCCTCGACGACGGTGGTTACGGCACCGACTCCGCAATCATCGCGGGCATGGAGTGGGCGGTCGCGCAGGGCGCCCGAGTCGTCAACCTGAGCCTTGGCGGTTGCCCGACCGACGGGTCCGACCCGATGTCGCAGTCGGTCAACACCCTGACCGAAAAGTCGGGCGCGCTGTTCGCCATCGCGGCGGGCAACCACCCGAGCGGCAACTCGTGCGCGGAGGCCGAGGACGTGGTGTCCGCGCCGGCCGTCGCGGACGCGGCGTTGGCGGTCGGCAGCGTCACGAAACAGGACGAGCTGAGCGGGTTCTCCAACGTCGGCCCACGGCCGGGCGACGGTGCGATCAAGCCGGAGCTCACCGCGCCCGGTCAGGACATCGTGGCCGCCCGCGCGGCGGGCACCGAGTTGGGCGACGTCGTCGACGAGCGCTACACCACGCTGTCCGGCACGTCGATGGCGGCGCCGCACGTCGCCGGCGCCGCGGCGATCCTCGCCCAGCAGCACCACAGCTGGAGGGCCGACGAACTGCGTTCGGTCCTGATGGGTACGGCCGGGCCGCACCCCACGTTGGGCGTCTTCGCGCAAGGTGCGGGCCGGCTCGACGTCGCGGCTGCCGTACGACAGAACGTGCTGGCGACCCCGGCGGCCCTCAGCATGGGGATCGCCCGCTGGCCCCACGACGACGACGAACCGGTCACGACGACGCTGACGTACGCCAACACCGGCGACGCGGCCGTGACCCTCGACCTCGCCGCGACAGGTACCGGCCCGGACGGCCAACCCGCCCCCGACGGCATGCTCACGGTGACGCCGAGAACCGTGACCCTCCCGGCGAGGGGCTCCGCACAGGTGACGGTCACGGGTGACACCACGCTGGGCGGTCCCGACGGGCACTACTCCGGCAGGGTCACCGCCCGCGGCGGCGAGACCGTCGTCAGCACACCGATCGGGATCACCAAGGAGGTCGAGTCCTACGACCTGACCGTCGACGCGGTGAACCGGTCCGGTGAACCGGTGGACACGGTAGCCGGCCTGACCAACGTCGCGGCCGGCCCGCCACGGCTCGTCCACCTGCCTGGTGAGCCCGTGACACTGCGCCTGCCGAAGGGGCGTTACGACCTGGCAACGTCCATCTTCGACGGCGCTCCACCCAAGGCAGCACCGGGAAGGGCGGCTGCCGAGCCGACGCCGGCGACGCTCGCGACCCGGCCGGACCTCGTGCTGGACAAGGACACCGCGGTGACCCTCGACGCGCGGAAGGGGCGTCGGGTACGTGCCGTCGTGGACAACCCGGCCGCCAAGCCCACGGGCTACCAGGCGACCTGGGTCGACAACGGCATCCTGGGCTTCCGGGTCTGGGGCGGCAACGATCCCAACGTCGGCAACACCCCGCTGTACGCGACACCGACCGCGAAGGTGACCGGCCATCCGTACACCTTCGGCTATCTCGCCACCCTCGGCGAGCCGCTCGACGACGGCGGATCCGGCGCGAACGGGATACCCCGCGACTACCACCTCTTCGAGGACATGTCCGGGCAGATCCCGGACCCGCCGACGTTCACTGTGCACGACGGCGACCTCGCGGCGGTGAACCTGCGGCTCCACAGCCAGGCGGTGGCGGGCTCCCGGGAGGCGACGTTCGCCAGCATCCCGTTCACCGACATCTGGGACGGTCGGCTCAACCGCTACCCCGTCACGATGCCCAGCAGACGGCTCGCGTTCTACTCCACCGGCCCCGACCTGGTGTGGGATCGTTCGCTGGAGGGCGACGGCGGTGGGGAGATCGCCGGACCGCTCAGTAAATACCAGGCTGGAACGAAGTACCGCGAAGACTGGAACGTCGCGGCCATCGGGCCGGTGGCCACGCCGTTCTTCTACGGCAGCGGGCTCTTCCTGAACCTCACGCCGTTCTCGCCGGCGGAGGACGGGCACGCGTTCTTCTCCGACGGCAGCGGTATCGCCATGCAGACGACGCTACGCCGCAACGGCACCGTGGTCGGGACGAGTGACAGCCCTGACGGCGGCCGATTCGACATCCCGGCGGATCGCGCGGAGTTCACGGTGACGAGCAGAGCCACTCGCACCGTCGACTGGTCGGCGCTCGCGACCCGGGTGAACACGACCTGGAAGTTCACCGCCGGACCGTTCGAGAACTTCGCCAGGCCGGGCGTCCTCGGCATCCGGGTGGGAGGCGCGTTCAACCTGCGCGACCGGGCACCCGCCGGAAAGCCGTTCCGGCTGGACGTCCGGGCCCAGCGGGCCGACCCCGACACTCCGGTCAGCGACGTGCGGCTCGAGGCGTCCTTCGACGACGGAAGGACGTGGACACCGCTCGAGCTGACCGACGCGGGCACCGATCGCTGGCTGGCTGACATCGCCCACCCGCAGAGCGCCGCGTTCGTGTCGCTGCGGGCGACCGGGCGCGACTCGGCCGGTGCCAGCGTGCGGCAGACGGTGATCCGGGCGTACGGACTGAGCAGGTGAATGCCCGCGGCACGCTGGACGGCAACCACACGCGGGGGGACGGACATGTACCTCACATGACGCTCCGTTCGGAGATGCTGAACGACCGCGACCTCTGGGACCTGGCCGGCGCGGGCGACACCGAGGCGTTCGGGCTGCTGTTCGACCGGCACGCCCGGGCGGTCTACAACTTCCTGTTCCGGCGTACGGCGTCGGCGAGCGACGCCGAGGACCTCACCTCCTCGGTGTTCCTCCTGGCCTGGCGGAAGCGGACGCAGGTGGTTCTCGACCGCGACAGCGCCCTTCCGTGGCTGCTGAAGGTCGCCGACTACGCGGCGCGGACGGAGTGGCGGTCCGTACGCCGCTACCGGCTCGCCCTCGCCAGGGCTGGCGTCGCCCGGGACGAACATCCCGACCACGCCGACGAGGTGGCCGCCCAGATCGACGACGAACGCCGCATGGCAGAAGTCCGGCGGGCGGTCCACCGGCTGCCCCGGCACGAACGTCAGGTCGTCGAACTCTGCATCTGGTCAGGACTGGACCAGCAGGCCGCCGCCGTCGCACTCGGCATCGCCGTCGGCACTGTCAAGTCGCGCTTGTCACGCGCCCGTCAACGTCTGCAGGGCCTGCTGGTCCTGCCGCAGGAACGCTGAGGAGGTCCATCCATGAACACCCTGTTGTCACCGCCGCCGGAGCGTTCGCTCCCCCACCATCAGCGACGCCGGGCGAAGCTGCTGAGGATCATCGACCATGAACGGGCGGTGCGGCCCCGCCGGCCAGTCGTCCCGATCGTCGCGGCCGCCTCGGTCGCGGCACTCACCGTCGGCGGCACGGTCGTGGTCCAGAACATCGGCCGCGTCAGCGACAGTGGCATCGGCCCGGCCGGCAGCCTGCCGCAAGGCGGCACCGAGGTCACGGAGCAACCCACGTCCGAACCCACGTCCTCACCGGGCGGGGAACCCACCGGTGAGTCGAGGGGGAAACCGACCCTGGCGGCGTACGAGCCTGCGCCGGTGGCGCGGGAGCTGAGCCACCAGGAGACGCGGGACTACCTGCGTGACTGCGCATCGGGGGCGCCGGGCATGTTCGACGGTCACGTGCCGTACGTCGGCATCACCCTGCCGGAGGAGCACCGCCCCTGGGTCTCCGCGTCCTGGCTCGTCACCCGCAAGGGCCGGGAGTACGTCGTGTGCGTCCGGGACGGCCGCGGCAACCCGCTCTCGTCCTCGGCGTTCGGCTCGGCCGCCGCGAAGGACATTCCGCACCTGTTCGCACCGGTGGACATGCGCAGCGACGGTTTCGGCCTCGTCACGCGTCCAGTCGCGACCGTCACGGTTCAGGCGAAGGGCGAGCCCGAGCGGGAAGCCGTACTGCGCAACGGATTCTGGTTCGCACCGGTGCCGGATCCGCCGGGCCGGACCTCGCAGGTGGGTCCGGAAAGCACGCCTGACGAGGACGACCTGGTGATCGGTATCAATCCACCGGGCACGATCCTGCGTGGTTACGACACCGACGGCACGCTGGTCTATGACTCCTCCAAGACCGGGCCGACCGTCGAGGAGTGCTACACCGACCCCGACGGCCGCGAAGTGATCGTCCACAACGGGATCGAGAACCCGACTCCCGGAACCTGCCGACGCACCCTCACCTGGGAGCACTGACCCGGGCACGCCGCCCGCCTGAGACCACTGGCCGGGCCCGCCGACCTGCCAGCCGGGGCGGATCTGACTCGTTGGCCACTCCTGGCAAGTTGGCCTGGTGAGACGTGAGGGCGGGAGAGGGGAGCGCCCCGGCTACGGTCGGGGGCGTGGACTTCACCGGACTACTCTCCTTCCCGCTCACGCCGTTCGACGCCGATGACCGGGTTGACCTCGACGTTCTCCGTACGCATGTCGATCAGCAGGTGACGGCCGGTGCCGCGGCGGTGTTCGTCGCCTGCGGCACGGGCGAGTTCACCGCCCTGACTCTGCAGGAACACCGCGACGTCGTGGCCACGGCCGTACGCACGGTGGCCGGCAGGGTCCCCGTGTTCGCCGGGGCGGGCGGCGGTGCCGGGCTGGCCCGCGAGTTCGTCGCCCAGGCGGCCGCGGCCGGCGCCGACGGGGTGCTGCTGCTTCCGCCGTACCTCGTCTCGTCCACCGCCGCCGGCCTCGTCCGGCACGTCGGCTACGCGGCCGCGGGCGCGAGCATCCCCGTCATCGTCTACCAGCGCGCCAACGCGGTGTTCTCCCGGCAGGCGGCGCTCGACCTGCTCGACATCCCCTCGGTGGCGGGGCTCAAGGACGGGATCGGCGACGTCGACGCCCTGCTGCGTACGGTCACGGCGATCCGTGGCAGCGGGCACCCCCACGCGGCGGACTTCTGCTTCCTCAACGGCATGCCCACCGCGGAGCTCAGCGCCCTCGCCTACCGGGCGATCGGCGTCCCCCGCTATTCGTCGGCGGTGCACTGTTTCGCGCCGGACATCGCCCATGCGTTCCACACCGCCTTCGCATCCGGTGACGACGCCGGCGTGACCGCGCTCCTGCGCGACTTCTACCTGCCCTTCGCGGAGTTGCGCGACCAGGTGCCGGGCTACGCCGTCGCGCTCGTGAAGGCCGGGGCGCGCCTCGCCGGCCTGCCGGTGGGAGGCGTGCGGCCGCCGCTGGTCGACCCGACTCCCGCGCACGTCGACCGCCTGGCCGAGATCATCGCCACGGCTCGCGCCGGCCTGCCGAACCCGTCCCACGACACCGGGAGCGCCAGATGATCATTCGCGACGTCCTCGTCACCCCGGTCGCGTTCCGCGACCCGCCGCTGCTCAACGTCGCCGGTGTGCACCAGCCGTACGCACTGCGGACCATCGTCCAACTGGTCTGCGCCGACGGGGTCGTCGGACTCGGCGAGACCTACGGTGACGACACCCTCCTGGCGCGTCTCGAGCGGATCGCGCCGACGCTCGTCGGGCTGTCGGTCTTCGACGTCAACGCCATCCGCGGCAAGGTGGAGGCGGTCGTCACCGGCGCACCGGGCGGCCAGGACCCTGACCGGCTGACCGGCGCCCCGTCGACCGCCCGCGCCGTCCTGCAGGCGTACTCGCCGTTCGAGGTCGCGTGTCTCGATGCCCAGGGCAAGGCGCTCGGTGTGCCGGTCGCCGATCTGCTCGGTGGTGCCGTCCGCGAGTCCGTTCCGTTCGCCGCCTACCTGTTCTACAAGTGGGCGGGCCATCCGGACTTCGAAGCCGACGAGACCTACGGCGAGGCGCTCGATCCGGCCGGCGTCGTCGCGCAGGCCCGCACCATGGTCGACACGTACGGCTTCGCGTCCCTCAAGCTGAAGGGCGGCGTCTTCCCACCAGAGCAGGAGATCGCGGCGATCCGCGCGCTCCGTGAGGCGTTTCCCGACCTCCCGCTGCGCCTGGATCCCAACGCCGCTTGGACCGTCGCCACGTCGGTCAAGGTCGCAGACGAACTGGACGGCGTGCTCGAATACCTCGAGGACCCGACGCCGTCGATTCCCGGCATGGCAGAGGTCGCGCGCGAGGCGTCGATGCCGCTCGCCACCAACATGTGCGTCGTCGCCTTCGACCACCTGCCGGAAGGCGTTGCCCGCAAGGCGATCGGCGTGCTCCTCTGCGACCACCACTACTGGGGCGGCCTGCGGATGTGCCAGACGCTCGCGACGATCTGCCAGACGTTCGGCATCGGGTTGTCCATGCATTCCAACACCCACCTCGGCATCAGCCTGGCCGCCATGGTGCACCTCGCCGCCGCCACGCCCTATCTGTCCTACGCCTGCGACACGCACTACCCGTGGACGCTCGACGACGTGGTGCGGCCCGGCGCGCTGCGGATCGTCGACGGTGCGGTGCCCGTGCCGGCAGGGCCCGGGCTCGGCGTGGAACTCGACCCGGATGCCCTTGCCCGACTCCATGAGCAGTACCTCCGCTGCGGGATCCGCCGCCGTGACGACGGCGGCTACATGCGGACGTTCCGGCCCGAGTTCCAACCACCTCGCGGCACCTGGTGAGGCCCAGAGGCGCGCCAAGCGTCGCCCAGCCGGTCAACTGGCGAACGCGTAGTCCTCGCGATGGATCCGCTCCGCCGGCACTCCGCAGGACCGCAGTAGCGCACTCGCAGCCTTCGCCATGCCCGCCGGGCCGCACACGTAGGCGTCACGCTCGGCGATGTCCGGAACCAGCCGTCGTACGTCGGTCGGGTTCAGCGGGTCGGCGCGAACCTTGTCGCCCCGGTTCCCCACCAGGTAATGCACCTGCGCACCGCGGGCGGCCGCGATGGCGTCGAGTTCCTGCCGGAAGAGCACGTCGTCCGGTGTGCTCGTACGGTAGAGCAGAGTGAGCTGACCAGGCGTCGTGGACAGCGACTCGAACAACGCCCGCAGCGGTGTCACGCCGACACCACCAGCGATGAGGACGGCACCCGGCCGGGTGCGGCGGGCAGCGGTGAGGGCGCCGTACCCACCCGAGGCCATCACCCTGGTGCCCGGGCGCAGCACCTGCAACACGCTGGTGTGGTCGCCGACGGCCTTGATCGTGACGCGAAGCCAGTGCGGGTTCGGCGCCGCCGACAGCGAGAACGGATGCGACTGCCGCCACGTCGCCTTGGTGAGGAACCGCAGCCTGACGAACTGGCCTGGCTCGGCGGCAAAGCTCGCAAGGTCCCGGCCGGTGAAGTAGACCGACACGACACCAGGGGCTTCCTGGCGTACGTGGGTGACGACCATCCGCTGGCGCAGGGCGTTCGACAACGGAACGCAGAATCGGTACCACAGCAGCAGGATGGCAACGCCGGCGTACAGGCCGATCCACCACACCCGCACGACCGGAAGCGCCGCGAACAACGCACCGTCGACGATTTGGTGTCCGAACGCCAGGGCGATCGCGAGATACGTACCGAGGTGGAGGACGTACCACGCCTCGTAGGAGACCCGGCGTCGCACGACGCGCGCCGAGTAGAAACCAACGGCGACGAGGAGCACGGAGCCGAGTGTGGCCAGGCCGACGTACGGATACCCCAGCATCAGCGTCACCGCCTGGGCGGGAAGGGACGCGTTCGCGCTCACCGCGTACCCCCACCAGATGAGCAGGCCGTGGGCCACCACGAGGAGGACGACGTACCCGCCGATCCGGCCGTGCACCCTGGACAGGTGTCCGGCACCGATCGCCTTGTCGAGAAGGGGAATGCGCGCCATCAGTAGGAGCAACACGACGACGAGAAAGCCCGCGTAGAGACCGAGCAGGCTTCCACCGTTGACCATCGCGGCACCGAACGACGAGGCCGGCACCCTGGTGGCCAGCCACATCATCGTGATGATCAGCATGCCTGACCCGATTCCCGCCCAGAGCGCGCCGACCGGATGCACCTTCGCCCACTCCCTGAGGACGGACATGGCCAACGCGGCGCCCCGCTGTTGGGCGTCGCCACCAGTGCCAGCGCTCCACGGTTCGCCGGGCGCCTGCGGAAGCGTCTTCGTCGTACCGCTGCGAACCGGCCCGGCCACCTGGAAGGGTTCGAGTACCGGAAGAGCCGTGGCGCCGGCGGGGTTCACATTCAGACCCTGGAATCTGGACATGCCCGTCTCCTCTGCGCTCCAGCGGCAGACCTCGGCGACCGCCGTTCTTCGGTGTCTGGAGGGAGTACGACGGTGTGGGCGCACCTGGTTCGCGGCGGTTTCGGGCGTTGGCCGGCGGGCCACCGTCGGTCGCGCTCTCGGGCGTACCGGACAAAGCGCACCCACGTCCACGGTGGGTAGAGTGGCCGTATGCCCGATCGCCCTGGGTAACGGGGCATGGGGGGTGGCATGGATCTTCTTCGCAGGCAAGATCTCGAGTTCCTGATTCAGCGCGATCATCCGGGCACCCAGGTGTCGCTGTTCATGCCGACCGACCGGTCCGGCAACGACGTGCCGGCCGAGCGGATCCGATGGCGGAACCTGCTCCGAGAGGTCGAGTCGGTCCTGGCCCGGCAGGGTGTGCGTACGCCGAAGATCGCCGAGATCCTCGCTCCCGCATGGGATCTGCACACCGACGGACTTGCCTGGCAGTACACGAGCGACGGCCTCGCGATGTTCCTGGGCGAGGGCTGGCAACGGTCGTTCCGCGTTCCGGTCGAGGTACCCACCGTGGGAGCTGTCGGGGACCACGTCGTCGTCGGACCGCTGCTGCCCGTCCTCACCGGCGACCGACGTTTCCTGGTGCTGGCGCTGAGCCAACAGAACGTACGACTGCTCGAAGGCAGCCTCCAGCACATCGAGGAAGTCGAGCTCACCGGTGTCCCGACCAACATGCGGGAGGTCGTCGAACCGCGACCGACGCGCGCGGACAGCGTTCCCTGGGTCGCTGCGGGTCCGACCGGTGGCCGAGCCGGGGTCGGGATCTTCTACGGCCACGGCGCGGCCGACAAGGACGTCAAGAAGGACGACGTCCGCTATTTCCTTCACCGGGTCGCCGAGGGGATGCATCACGTCGTCGGCGGACGTGACCTGCCCATGGTCCTGGTGGGTCTGGACTATCTGGTGGCGATCTACCGGGAGGTCAACACCTACCCGCACGTGACGGAGCAGGCGGTCCGGGAGAACTCCGACCAGTACTCCGCCCCACAACTGCACGCGATCGCCTGGCCCATCGTGGCGGGGATCCGCGAGCAGGAGACCGAACGGGCCGCCGCGCGGATCAGTGACCTGCTGGGGACCGGCCTTGCCGCCAATGACGTACAAGCGGTCGCGGCCGCGGCCGGGGAGGGCCGGGTCGAGACGCTGCTCCTTGCCGGACGTCCGTCGTGTTGGGATCGCCTCGCGAACGTGACCCAGGTGGTCGAACTCGGTGCCAGCGGTGGACATCCGCACTGTGAACTGCTCGACGGTGCCGCGGTCGACACGCTGACCCAGGGAGGGCGGGTGTACGCCGTGAACGGCCCAGAAGTGCCCGGTGGCGGCGACATCGCCGCCATCCTCCGCTACTGAGCGCAGCCGGACCGCCCTTGACCCGAGGCGTAGGTCCAACGACCGATCCGGTGCGGACCCGTTGACCGATCTGTGGGGGTCTGCGCCGTGCCAGGCTGCTGGATGTGACCGCAAGCGACGTGACTCTCGGCTACGACGAGCTGCCCCGGCTGATGACACAGATGACCGGGGACGAAAAGCACGGGTCGAGTGCGACCTCGACTCTCGATGTCCTGTGGGTGCTCTACGACCGGGTGCTCCGGGTCTCGCCCACGACCGTCGACGACCCTTCCCGTGACCGGTTCCTGCTGTCCAAGGGGCACGGCCCGATGGCGTTCTACGCCGTACTCGCGGCGAAGGGTTTCATCCCCGAGGACTGGCTCACCGGATTCGGGACCCTCGACTCCCCGCTCGGCCATCACCCGGACCGGGCCCTGATCCCCGGCGTCGAGATCTCCAGCGGCTCCCTCGGACACGGCCTTCCGTTGGGCGTCGGCGAGGCGCTCGGCCTGCGGGCACAGGGATACGCGGACTCGCGGGTGGTCGTCCTGGTCGGCGACGCCGAACTCGACGAGGGCACGAACCACGAGGCCATCGCCTACGCGGGCGCGAGCGGTCTCGACAACCTCACCGCCGTCGTCGTGGACAACCAGTCCGCCACGCACGGGTGGCCGGGCGGCGTGGCGAGCCGCTTCGGTGTCAATGGTTGGTTGACACACACCGTGGACGGCCGCGACCACGACGCGATCGAGGCGGCCCTGCGCGCCACCGCGCCGCACCAGCCGACGGTCGTCGTGGCCGTCGTCGACCCCAAGGACTGAACGGAGCAAGCAACATGAGCGAGGCGACCGAGACAGCCGAAGCCACTCCGGAAGCGGAAGCCACCGCGGCGACCGAACTGGTAGGAGTGGACGAGGGGTCAGCGACGCCGGACATGCGGACCCGGTTCGTCCAGGTGGCGAGCGACCTGCTCGACGAGGATCCCCGGACCGCCGTCGTGCTCGCCGACATCAGTGCGGACCTGTTCCAGCCGGCCGCGCGCCGGCATCCGACCCGGGTCCTCAACGTTGGCATCCGCGAACCGCTCATGCTCAGCGTCGCGGGCGGGCTCGCCCTGGCAGGCATGCGGCCGATCGCCCATTCCTACGCTCCGTTCCTCATCGAGCGCTCCTTCGAACAGATCAAGCTCGACCTCGGCCACCAGGACGCCACCGCCGTGCTGGTGAGCGTCGGCGCGTCGTACGACTGGACCGAAGGCGGGCGTACGCACCACTCACCCGGCGACGTGGCGCTGGTCGACACCCTGCCGGAGTGGGCGGTCCACGTGCCCGGCCATCCCGACGAGGCCGGCGCCCTTATCCGCGCGGCCATGCGGGACAGCGGTCCGGCGTACGTACGACTGTCGAATCGCGCCAACGCCGCCGCCCAGCCGGGCGCGGCGGATGGCCTTCTGCAGCAGGTACGCAGCGGTGGGCAGGCAGTCGTGGTCGCCGTCGGACCCATGCTGGACGGCGTCCTCGAAGCGACCGCCGGCCTGGATGTCGGAGTCGGGTACGCGGCGACGGTGCGACCGTTCGATGTCGCCGGCCTGCGGGCGCTGACCGAAGCGTCAACCGCCGCCGCGCATGCCAATCGCAGCGTCGATGTCGTGCTGGTCGAGCCGTACCTCGCAGGGACCTCCGCACGGATCATCGACGCGGCGCTCGTTGACCGCCCGCACCGGGTGCTGTCCCTCGGCGTCGACCGCAGGGAGCTCCGGAAGTACGGCACACCGGCCGAGCACGACCGCCTCTACGGCCTCGACCCGGCAGGGCTGCGACGGTCCATCACGAGCTTTCTGCGGTGAGGACCTCGGGCATCGGGTCCGGCCGTTCACACGTGCTCGCGATCTCCACCACGGCAGCGGTCTGAGCGGACTCCTCGATCGCCATCATGGCCTCGAGGACGTGATAGCCGAGCGCGGCGGAGCAGCGGTGCGGCCGGTCCTCGCGCATCGCGACCGCCATCTCCCACACGCCGAGCCCGCGCAGGTTGGCCTCGGACGCGGTGTTGCGATGCTGCGGCGCCACCTCCACGCCGGTGTCGCCGTCAGCAGCGCTCTTCCGCAGTCGTACGGCGTTCTGGAACCGGTTCGGGTTGGGCGTCCACAGTGTCCCGGCCGTCCCGCTGACCTGCACCGGCAGCATGCCCCGGCCGGCGGCAGACTCCCAGGTCGTCACGATGTGTGCGGTGGGACCGGCCACGAACTCCACCATGGCGGCGTACGACAGCGGAACGTCGATGCGCAGGCGCTCACCCGCGCGCGGGCCCTCTCCCACCACCACCTCGTCGACCTGCCGGCTGGCGCGACCCCATGCACGGCGGATCGGGCCGAGGAGATTGACCAACGTGGACAGGGGATACGGCGCCATGTCGAACAGCGGACCCGCACCCTGCTGGTAGAAGAAGTCTGGTGCGGGATGGCGTGCCGCTGGCCCGGGGGACGTCGCATAGAACCAGCTGCTGGCGTCGAGCACCGCACCGATCTCGCCGGAGTCGACCAACCGGCGAGCGGTCTGGTTCCCGTCCGCGAGGAGGGTGTCGGGCGCGCAGCCGAGCCGGAGACCCCTTCGTTCGGCCTCGTCAAGGGTCTGGCGCGCCTCGTCCAGGGTGAGCGCGAGCGGCTTCTCGCTGTAGACGTGCTTGCCCGCCTCCAGCGCGGCGAGGTTCAGCTCCACGTGCGCCGCCGGCCAGGTGAGGTTGACGACCAGCTCCACCTCGGGGTCGCGCAAGAGCTCGTTGACAGCGAGCACCCGCGGGACGTCGTGCTTGGCCGCCATGACCTCGGCACGCGCCAGGTCGAGGTCCGCACAGGCGACGACCGTCACGTCCTCGGGATGTCCACCCAGGTTGGCGATGTAGACGTCGCCGATGACGCCACAGCCGAGAACGCCTACCCGTACCGGTCCGCGACTCACTCGTCCACCTCTCGCCGGATCCACAACACCACCACCATTTCACCCGGTATCCGGGAGTGATCGGACCTGCGGCCGCGACCAGCTTGGCCACAGATTCCCGGGAACCGGGCCGGCCGCCAGGCGCCAGCGCGACCAGCGCGGGACCAGCCGGACCAGCGGAGCCAGCAGGACCAGCGGAGCCAGCAGGACCAGCCGGACCATGCCAACCGCCAGGCCAGCCAGGCAAGCGGCCAGGCCAGCCAGGCGTATGGCAGCCGGGCAAGGTGTCGACGCCTGTGAGGAGACCACAGACCTACTCAGCGTGGTCATTCGCCTCGAGTGTCCCCGGCAACTCCGGCAACCCCGGCAACGTCGGCAACTCCGGCAGCTCCGCAGGGACGGGTCGTCGCCCGGACGGCCGACGGGCGGCGGAGTCGGACCCGTACCGATCCGGCGGGCTGGTGCGACGGCGGCCGGGCGCCCTGACGCTCAGCGGGTGAGCTCGTACGTACGTACCACGTCCTCGTCGAACTCGAGGCCGATGCCCGGTCGGTCGCCCAGCACGGCAGCGCCGTCCTCGACCACCAGCCGGCTCGCCGGCGTCAGCAACTCCTCGAAGTTGTAGATGTCCTTGTCCAGCGTGAAGTGCTCGATCGCGATGCAGTTCGGGGCCGCCGCCGCGAGGTGGGCGTGGATGTTGGCGTGCCAGTGCGGCGCGACCTGGATCCCGAACGTCTCGGCCGCCCGTGCGACCCGCAGCCACTCGCTCACGCCGCCGAGGACGCCGGCGTCGGGCTGGAGGATGTCGGCTCCACCGCGTTCGATCAGGTCCCGGAACTCCCACCTGGTCTGGTGGATCTCGCCGGTCGCCACGGTCATCTCGATCTGGCTCGCGAGCGCGGCGTGGCCGGCGTTGTCGTCTGGCGAGAGCGGCTCCTCGAACCACCACAGGCCCACGTCTCCGGCCGCTCGTTCGAACGCCCGCGCCGCTCGCGCCGCCTCGGGCACGCTGCGGTAGGCGTTGTTGGCGTCGAGGCCGAGCCGCCCGGTGCCGCCGATCGCGTCGATCGCCGCCTTCACCCGCTTGGCGTCCTCCTCGACCGTCAGGCCGCCGACCTTGATCTTGTGGTCACGAAAACCCTGCGCCCGGTTCCGCTCGATCTCGGCCGCCACCACCGTCTCCCACGGCCCGTCCTCCGGACGGTAGTAGCCACCCGAGGCGTACGCCGGAATCG
The DNA here is from genome assembly GCF_040120725.1 of Actinopolymorpha sp. B9G3. NCBI lineage: Bacteria > Bacillati > Actinomycetota > Actinomycetes > Propionibacteriales > Actinopolymorphaceae > Actinopolymorpha > Actinopolymorpha sp. B9G3. The sequence goes on from NZ_JBEEAB010000011.1 coordinate 46,251, forward strand.
GCCGCGCGGTGGTGCCGCCGAGCAGGACGGCGAGCGGAACGCCGGCCCGCTTGGCGTTCGCGTCCCACAGCGCCATGTCGACCGCGGACAGCGCGCGGATGACCACGCCGCGCCGGCCGGTCAGCAGGGTCTCCTGGTAGAGCCGGTCCCACAGGCCGAGAATGTCGGTGTCGTCGGCGTCGCGGAGTACGGGCTCGAAAAGCTCGACGGAGGAGGCGAGGACCTGGCCGCCCGACGTACCGGCGTAGGAGTAGCCGAGCCCCTTCGTACCGTCGTCCGTCGTCACCTCGACGAGCAGGTAGTGGCGGTCGCTCAGGACTCGGGTGGACATCCGTGCGGTGCGCTTCAGGGGGACGGCCACGGCCCGGGCACGTACGTCTGTGATCGTCATGAAACCTCTCCAGGCTTGGCGGGTCGGCGTTCGGCGTTCGTTCGTCTGGTCGTTTGGCGGTTGGTCGCTGCTCCGGCGTTCTACCGGGTGACGACGTACGGCAAAGATCAGATGGTCCGATCTCTTCGGACGTCCGCTGGGAGGCTACCGGCCGTACGATGATCCGGGCACCTGCGCGGCGGGTCGCTGCGCGGCTGGACCTGTCCACCTACCCGGCACCGGAGGGAGACTGCGGCGGATGGAGACGATCGAGTACACACCCACCTTCGAGCAGTACGCATGGACCTTCGGGGGTGTCCAGCCGATCATGTCGGTCAAGCCAGGGACCGCCCTTCGGCTCTGGACCGAGGACGCCTACTCCGGCCGGATCCGGAAGGCGGAGGACCTGCCCTCGGTCTGCGTCGACATGAACCACGTCAATCCGCAGACCGGCCCGTTCCACGTGGAGGGTGCGGAGCCCGGCGACACTCTCGTCCTGCATTTCGTCGATCTCGAGCCGGCCCGGGACTGGGGGGTGTCGACCACGATCCCGTTCTTCGGCGGCCTGACGAGCACCGACAAGACGGCGACACTGCAGGATCCGCTGCCGGAGATGACGTGGATCTACCATCTCGACCGTGCCAAGAAGTCGTTGACGTTCGAGGCGCTGCGGAGCGAGTTCCGGGTCGACCTTCCGTTGGAGCCGATGCTCGGCACGGTGGGCGTGGCGCCGGGTGGGCGCGAGGTACGTTCGTCGCTCGTCCCGGAACGCTTCGGCGGCAACATGGACTCTCCCGAGATGCGCGCCGGCGCGACCTGCTATCTCGGCGTCAACGTTCCTGGCGCGTTGTTCTCCATCGGGGACGGTCACTACCGGCAGGGCGAAGGCGAGGCTTGCGGAACCGCCGTCGAGGGTGCGATGAACGTCACGGTCATCGTCGAACTCGTCAAGGGTGGTGCGCCCGCGTGGCCGCGGATCGAGCACGACGACTCGTTGATGGCGATCGGTTCGAGTCGGCCGCTCGAGGACGCCTGGCGGATCGCCCAGGTCGAGATGGTGCGCTGGCTGGGCGAGCTGTACTCCCTCGACCCCATGGACGGCTACCAGTTGCTGTCCCAGACCGCGAAGGCACCACTCGCCAACGTCGTCGACACCAACTACAGCTCAGTCGTCAAGCTGGCAAAGGACTTGCTGCCAGTGTCATCGGCGTACGACGGCATCCACCAGCATCTTCGTGCGGCCGCAGCTACCCTCCACTGAGGCCGGTCCGGCTGAGTACGTCATCGGGCAGGACGGGCCATCGCCAAACCGGATCGGGCCGCCACGTGGTCCATTCCTGGGCGAATAGCCCGGTGCGTTCGCCCAGCATGGAAAGGACTTCCTCGCGTGCCCGCCCGACGCCGTCGTGTTCGGCATCCGACACCAGGCCGAGCCGCCGCCCGTACCGGCCGGTGCGCGAGCGCGACCAGGTTTCCATCGTCATGGATGTTCCGGTACGGGGTCGCGGTCCAGACCTTCCCTGCAAAGACATCCCGGCGTACGACCGTGCTACCGCAGGGAAACACCGGCGCACCTGGTTCGCCCATGCTGATCAGCCTACCGACGGCGATGCCTTGCGGCGATCGTGAGAGTTGCCGAACGAGGCGTTCGCGGGTACGTCGCTGGCGGCGGCGCGGTTGGCTGCCGATGTTCGACCACGTCCTGGCCGAAGAAGATTCTTCTAAGCGATTTCGTGGAATCGCCTTGCTGGGCACGGTTTTCGGGGTCGGGTTGTCGGTGGTCGCTTATAGCGTTGGATCATGGAAACGACCACGACGCAAACAGCGGACGCGGCGGGCACCATGCCCGCTGCCCCGACTGCCCAGCATCCACTTGCGGTGCTGGTGTCGCGGATGCGTGCCCGGTTGGGTGGGCAGTTGCCGCCGGTGTTGTGGTCGATGCCCGACGACGAACTGACAGGCCTGCTGGTGGATTTGCAGAGTCTTGTTGGCCAGGTGGATGCGGCGTTGTTGGCCGGGATGCGGGAGGTCGACCGCCGCGACCTGGGCAGGACCGCTGGTGCCACCTCGACCGCGAAGTGGATCTCCGGGCTGTTGCGGATGCGTCCTGGCCAGGCCAGCCGACGGGTGAGACTCGCTCGTGACCTGGACACCACGCTGGTGATGACCCAGACCGCCGTGAACACCGGCGACATCAGTGTGGAGACGGCTGAGGTGATCGCCCACACCATCGGCAACCTACCCGCCGAGGCAGGCCCGGATGTGCGGTTCGACGCCGAACGAGCAATGCTCGACCACGCCCGAACCTTCCACCCCCACGACCTTGCCCGGATCGGCACCACCATCCTCAACACCGTCGACCCCGAACTCGCCGACCAGATCCTGGCGAAGAACCTCGCCGCCGACGAAGAACGAGCCGCCCGGGCAAGAGAGCTGTCGATCAGTGACGACCCATACTCGAGGTCGAGTTTCCTCCGCGGGAAACTCGACCCGGTAACCACCGACATGCTTCGCACCGCACTCGAACCCCTCGCCAAACCCCGGCCCACCGACGCGGACGGGCCCGACACCCGCACCGCCGGCCAGCGGCTCGGTGACGGACTGCACGAGCTGCTCCGCCGCTACCTCAACTCCGGTGCCTCACCGTCCCATGCCGGGGAGAAACCACACCTGGTCATCCGGATCGACGTGGACAACCTCGCGGGCGGCACCGGCTACGGCACGCTGCTCCGCACCGGCACCCCCATCTCCGCCCACACCACCGGACTCCTCGCCTGTGATGCCAAGGTCTCGTTCTGGGGCACCGTCAACGGTGAGCAAGCCCTCACCGACGGCACCCGGCTGTTTACCGGGAAGACCCGCCGGCTGCTCGAGCTCCGGGACCAAGGTTGTGCCTTCCCAGGATGCGACCGCCCACCCTCCTGGTGCGAAGGCCACCATGTGACTTCGTGGCTCAAAGGCGGGCCCACGACGGTCGGCAACGGTGTACTCCTCTGCGGCCACCACCACCGCCTCATCCACCAAGGCGCCTGGCAAGTCCGGATAGCAGACAACGGCCTACCCGAATTCACCCCACCCGACTGGATCAGCAAGACCCGAGAACCCATCCGCAACACCAGACTGCGCACGTGATCGGGATAATCGACCAACGTGAGCGAACCCATGATCCGCGTGGCGACGACTGCCGACGTTCACGCCTTGGCATGGCTACGCCGGGCAGACACGATCGAACGCCGGGGCGTCACTCCAGACGCTGACCCCGACTTCGAAGCCAGGTTCGCGCACTGGATGACCGCGACCGACCACTGCAGCGTCAGCTGGCTCGCTGAGGCCGACAGCCAACCGGCCGGGATGCTGCAGATGTTCGTTCACGCTCGCATGCCCATGCCCGACCGCGATCCCGGCGGTTGGGCTTACATCGGTGTGCTCTTCGTACGACCAGACCATCGCAATGTCGGCCTCGGCCGGCGACTGCTGGATGCGGCCTTGACGTACGCCGAGGAGCAAGGGCTCTCGCGCGTCTTGCTCCATCCCACGGAGCGCGCCATGTCGTTCTACCGCAGAGCCGGACTCGAACCCGCCGACCGCTACCTCGTGTGGACCGCAGCCCAGCAGCCCGGGCAGTCCGGTAGCCCGTAGCCCGGCAGCCCGGCCCTCCCGTCGCGTGTCGGGCGCGCGGATCACACCTCACAGCGGCCGACTCAGCGGAACGATTCGATACCGCGCAGCGCGATGCGGGCGGCCGTGCTTACCGCGGCGAAGCTCTCCTCCCGCGAGTCTCCGCGCTCGATGCTGGCCAGCACGGCGGCCTGGCCGGCGCCCACGACGGAACCCACGATCGCGGCCGCGGTGACCTCGTCCAGCCGAGTCGGGTACGCCGCGGCGAGCCCTTCCGCCAACTGCCGCTGCATGGCGAAGATCAGGTGCAGCGCCTTCGCCTGCAGGGCCGGCGCAGTCATCAGCACGCTCGCCCGCACCGGCAACAGGTCGGGTGCGACGTCGCTGTCGCGGGACTTGACCAGCTCCAGGACGCTTTCGACCACCCGCAGCAGCACCTCGTCGAGGGGGTCGGACGGAGCCCGGTCGGCGACGACCTGGAGAGCGACGTCCATCCGCTGACCCGCGTCGGCGAAGACGACGTCCTCCTTGCTCGGGAAGTAGTTGAAGAACGTCTTCGTCGACACCTCGGCGGCGGCCGCGATCTCGGCCACGGTCGTCTGCTCGTAGCCCTTCTCCGCGAACAGCCGGAGCGCGGTGGCGACCAGCGCCTGCCGGGTGCGCTGCTTCTTGCGTTCGCGGAGCCCCTGACTCTGGATCACAGCCGCCAGGTTACACCAAGCCTCTTTTTACATCGGTTGTAATAATTCTCGCGATGGTGTTTGCTGGAAAGAGAGTCGAACCCCGCTCGACCCCGCCCCACGGAGGGAGCCCACGATGGCGGAGTCCACGTCCCAGACCTCGGTGGTGCCGGAGCTGCCCACCGTCCGCAACCGCCCGCTCGACCCGCCTGAGGAGCTCGCCACCCTCCGCGGCCATCGGCCGATCTGCCGCCTGCGGTTCCCCGACGGCCACCTGGGTTGGCTCGTCACCAGCTACGCCCTCGCCCGCGAGGTGCTGGCGGACCGACGCTTCAGCCGCCGCCGCGACCTGCTGCGCAGTCCGGTGCCGATGGGGCTCGCGCGCGACGATCACCGGCCGGCCGAGCCAGGTTTCTTCATCGGCATGGACCCGCCGGACCACACGCGCTACCGCAGGCACCTCACCGGCCAGTTCACCGTACGAAAGATGAAGGAACTGGAGCCGCGGATCGCCGAGATCACCGCCGAGCACCTCGACGCCATGGAGCGGCACGGGTCGCCGGTCGACCTTGTGCAGGCGTTCGCCCTGCCGATCCCGTCACTGGTGATCTGCGAACTGCTCGGCGTCCCCTATGACGACCGCGACCAGTTCCAGCAGGACACCAGGCTGATGCTCAGGCTCGACACGACCCCGGAGGAAGCCGGCGGCGCCCTCGTGTCGCTGCAGACGTTCCTGCATGGACTGGTCGTCCGCAAGCGTGGCGAGCCCGGCGACGACCTGCTGAGCGGACTGATCAGCGCCGGAGACCTCACCGACGAGGAACTCACCAACATCGCCGTCCTCCTGCTCGTCGCCGGTCATGAGACCACCGCGAACATGCTCGGGATCGGCACCTACACCCTGCTGAAGAATCCCGCCCAGCTGGCGGCCCTCCAAGCGGATCCGACACTGATCGAGTCCGCCGTCGAGGAGCTCCTTCGCTTCCTGACGATCGTCCACATCGGCCCGCCACGAACCGCTCTGGAGAACGTCGAGATCGGCGGCGAACTGGTCAGGGCCGGCGAATCGATCGCACTCTCGCTCTCCGCCGCCAACCGCGACCCCGAGCGCTTCGACCATCCCGACGTCCTCGACATCGCCAGGCCAGCGGCGGGGCACGGTCACCTCACGTTCGGCCACGGCATCCACCAGTGCCTGGGACAGCAGCTCGCCCGGATCGAGATGCGGATCGCGTACGCCGCGCTCTTCCAGCGATTCCCGACCCTGCGTGTCGCGATCCCTGACCAGGAGGTACGCATGCGAACGAACATGGCAATCTACGGTGTGCACAGCCTCCCCGTGACGTGGTAGATCAGCCTGGTAGATCAGGAGGTGTGACGATGCGGATCGTCGTCGACCGGGAGCGGTGCGCGAGTGCCGGCATGTGTGCGCTCACCGTGCCCGACGTCTTCGATCAGGACGAGGGCGACGGCCGGGTCATCCTCCTCATGCCCGAACCGCCCGCCTTTCACGAGGACGCGGCGCGCCGTGCGGTTGCGCTGTGCCCGTCCGGGGCCATCACGATCGCCGCCGGGGACGACGGCAGCGACCGCGCCGGGGACGACGGCAGCGACCGCGGCGGCGACCGCGGCGACGACCGCGGCGACGACGACGGCAGTTGAGGCAGCTCCCAGGCCAACGCCGGTTCCGACGCTGGCCCACGCCCAGGTTCCTTTGCTGCCGCGTCCACGTCGGGGCCTCACGTTAGGGTCGCATCGTGCCACCGCCGCGAAAGCTACGCCCGCCGACGAAACCGCGGATGGCGTCGCCGCCGGTCGCGGCGGACCTCGCCCTTCACGACATTGCCGATGACGCCCATCTGCATGGTCTCGCGTTCACCGGACTACGCATGCCGGACCGCGACGCCCGACTGGTCGACTTCGAGGAGTGCGAGTTCACTCAGGCGGATCTGAGCGGATGCACGCTGGCCAAGGCGACCTTCGCCGACTGCCGGTTCGTGAGCTCCAACCTGGCGAACCTCGGCGCCACGAGTTCGTCACTGATCCGGTGCGAGCTACGTGGGCTGCGTACGACCGGATTCCGCTGGATCGACGGAACCCTCCGCGATGTGGTGTTCAGCGAGTGCAGACTGGATCTGACGGCGTTCCGGTTCACGTCCTTCATGAACGTGCGGTTCGTCGGGTGCAACCTCAGGCAGTCCGACTTCACCAACGCCGACGTGCGCGGCGTGCACTTCATCGACTGCGACCTCACCGCGGCGCAGTTCAGTCACGCCGACATGCGCGGCACCCGCCTGCAGAACTGCGTTCTGGACGGCATCAGCAGCGTGACCAGCCTCCGCGGCGCGGTCATCGACCCGCAGGACCTGATCGCCCTGACGTACGCCCTCGCGAACGCGCTCGGCATCGTCATCGAGACACCCGACGACCAGCGCCGCAACCCTCACGACTCCTGACCCGGCGCCAGCCGTCGGCGGAAGGCGGCGTACGCGCGGCGGGGTCCGGCCCTCGCCGCCGCCTGGGCGAGGAAGGCGTCCAGCACTCCGTCGCCGACCCGCACCTGTCCCTGTGGACGCGTCTCGCCCGGAATCGTGGTGACGTGTTCCGCCTTGCCCGCAAGCTCCTCCGCTTCAGCGAACGACCGCCTCGCGGTCTCACCGTCGCCGTCAACCCTGGCCTGCAGGCCGTCGAGAGTACGGACGAACGCCTCCCCCCACAGGTCGAGCGCGTCGAGCCAGGGTGCGCAGTCCTCGACGAACGCACGATCCGCGACACCTGCCCTGATCCGCGTCGGCGCGTCGGCGAGCAGGTGGGCGTACGGGCGGAGTTCGCCGATGGCTGCCGCCTTCGCCTCCCTTGCCGCCTTCGCGTTGACCTTCGCCTTGGCGTCGGTGGACGGCGGGGCCTCCTTGTCGGCACGGGCCCATGCGGCGCGGAACCGCGCCAACCGCCTGGAGAGCGCCGGTGCCTGCGGTTGCCACAACTCCTCGCCGAACGTGGGAATCAGGTGCTCGACATCGAAGAACGCCACCAGAGCGGCGGTCGTCGCTTCGTCACCCCCAGCGAGCTGCGCCGCCGCGTGGCGTGCGGTCACTGCCGCGTCGTAACCCCGGTCGTGCCAGGTGAAGTCGGCGCCGCCTGTCAAGGCGACCTTGCTCGCCGCCGCCTGGTTCATCGGGTTGAGGACGATGCCGGAAAGCTGCCGATGCAGGCCGGGCTCGCGGTTGGAGTACGGCGCGAGGAAGAGCCGGCCGACTGAACGGTCGTAGTCGTTCACCGGGTAGTTGTCCCAGACGAAGACCTTGCGCCCCCAGAGCGCCGCTGCTCGACCGGCCTCTGCGACAGTGATGCGGGGTGGCACCACGGCCGTGCCGGTCCACATCACCTCCACCCTCCGGTCGAGGTCCTGCCGGATCGTCGCCTTGTAAGGCGTTTCGGCGAGATCTCCGTACTCTGTCGGCACCATCTGCAGCGGATGCGTGCCAGTGTGGGAGTCAAGAAAGCCTTGCTGGACAGCGTTGAGCAGGTCGACCTGCGCCCGTGCCGCGGACTGGGCCGACGGTTCGCCATAGCGATCCCCGTCTCGTGCGCAGTTCCACCTTGTGTAGTCGATGTCGTCGAGCGGAATGGAGAACGTGCGTACGCCAAGGTCGTACACCGCCTGCAGCTTCGCCTCCAACGCCCGCCGGTCGCCCGGATCGCTGTAACAGATCGACACGCCCGGCGACAGCGCGAAGGTGAATCGCACGTGGTGAGACCGGGCCTGGTCGACGAGCTCGCCCAGCTCGGCGAGCTTGGCCGCCGGGTAGGACTCGCGCCATCTGCCACGGTGGTAGGGATCATCTTTCGGCGCATAGATGTAGGTGTTGAGCTTCAGTTGGCCGTAGAACGCCAACTGGTCCATGCGTTCGGCATGAGTCCATGGACTGCCGTAGAAACCCTCGATCGCACCGCGCAGGCGCATCAAGGGATAGTCGACAACCGTTGCGGTACGAATCGACTGGCGTCCCGCGAGCTGTCGCAGCGTCTGCACGGCGTAGTAGGTACCGGCGGAATCCACGCCGGCCAACACCACGGCGTCGCCACCGGGCGATGCGCGGCTGGCAAGGACATAACCCTCGGCGGGGAGATCCGCCGGCACCCGTCCGCCCGCCGTACGCAGAGCCGCCGCCACGCGGTCATCCCCCAGCGCGCCGACGGTCACTGTCAAGGCCGCCTTGCGTACGCGCTGGCGCCCGAGGGTCTCCACGTCGACTCCCCGCGCTCCCGCGGATTCGAGGACCTGGACGAGCAGGGCCGTGCTCGCCCGGTCCACGGCTGGACCGGCGAAGATCTGGACGTCCCGCGGCACCGGAATGCTGCCGTCCCCGAGCTCCAGCTGTTGCGGGCGAGGTAAGACCGGGAGTCCCGGGCCATCGGGAGGTTCTTGGCGGCCCCATTGCTTGCCGCCGGCCGCCTCCGGCAGGTCTCCCGTCAGGGCGCTGTCGGCTCCGACACCCAACGGGCCGCCAGCTCCCGAAAGCCCCAGCAACGCCAGCCCGACCAGAGCAAGACGCCACCGTCGGCGACCTGGACCTACCTGCACAAACCGCCTCCACGACCCGAGACCATGAGCACCCGCATCGGTCGAGAGTACGCGGTCCGCTCGGTACGCCCTGCCTACCCGGCCGGCGCGGGGCGTGCGGACGAGCAGCGAGACCGCGGGCGTGCGGGTGGTTGCTGGCGGCCGGTCAGTCGACCATCTGCGGCTGGTTGGGACGGTTGAAGCGACCGGTTCCGCCCTGCTGCCACGGGAGCGGCCCGGAAAGCGGGCGGTAGTTCACACCCAGCGCGTCGAGCCGGTGCAGGTGATCGTCGAGCCGCTCCAGGAACTCTTCGTACGGCCGGTCACGGCGCGACCGCCACACCGCCTCGGCGAAAGCACATGCCCGCGGAAAGGCCATGTACTCCACCTGTGGCCCGGCGGGTAGGAATCCGGTCCAGAGCTGGACCTGCGCTCCGAGCACGTGGGAGGCCTCGGTATCGGACAGCGCTGCCGGGACGGGTTCGTAGGCGTACACCGCCTCGAGGGGAACGTGGCCGCCGATCGCCAGCGGTTCATCAGGACTCTCGGACTGGTAGTAGTCGAGGTAGGTCGGCGAGGTCGGCGCCATTACCACGTCATGACCGGCCCGGGCGGCCGTGATGCCACCCTCCTCACCGCGCCACGACATCACGGTCGCCCCAGGTGCGAGACCACCTTCTCCGATCTCGTCCCAGCCGACCAGCCGCCGACCTCTGGCGGTCAGCCACGAGTCCATCTGGGTGATGAACCAACTCTGCAACTCGTCCTCGTTCGCGAGTCCGAGCTCGCGCATCCGCAGCTGTGCGCGTGGGCTGTTCCGCCACGGTTCCTTGGGGCATTCGTCGCCACCGATGTGGATGAACGTACTGGGAAAGATCTCCAGCACTTCTTCCAGGACGTTCTGGAAGAACTCCAGCGTGCCGTCCTCCACATTGAGTACGTCATCGTGATCGGGCGGGATCGACGACCGTGGCGGCGCGTCGGGGTGGTGGCCGAGCTCCGGATAAGCCGTGATCGCCGCGCCCGTGTGCGCCGGCATCTCGATCTCGGGTACGACGGTGATGAAGCGCTGCCCTGCGTACGCGACGATCTCGGCCAGATCGGCCTGGGTGTAGAAGCCGCCGTGGGGAGTTCCGTCACCCCGCTCCTCCCACCACCAGCGGGTCTCCTCCCGCCACGCGCCGGCCTGCGTCAACCGCGGATAGCGTTTCGACTCGACCCGCCATCCGTCGTCGTCGGTGAGGTGGAGCTGGAGAACATTCAGTTTGTGCAACGCCAGCAGGTCGATCAACCTGCAGAGAAAGTCCTTGGGCATGAAGTACCGCGCGACGTCGAGCAGGCAGCCACGCCAGCTGTGGGCCGGCCGATCCTCGATCCGGCAGCAGGGAACCGACCATGCCGGCCTTGACGCGTGGGCGGCCCGGTAGACCTCGGGCGGCAGGAGTTGCTTCAGGGTCTGGATCGCGTAGAAGACCCCCGCCGACGCGCCGCCGCGGACCCGCACCAGATCTGGTGTCACGTCGAGGTGGTAGCCCTCCGCGGGAAGCGCGGTGTCGATCTCGAGGATCATCCGCCGTGGCACACCGCCACCACCGGCAGTCCCGGACCCCGCACCACCTGCCGCCGCCCAGCGCGGACCGGATCCCCGGAACTCGCGGGCGAGGATGTCCCGCAGCTCGGGTGGGGCGTCGAGCACCACCTCATCGTCGAGAACGAACGACCCCTCGTCCTCCGCGTACGACATCGGCCAGGGAATCACGACGTCATCTCCTTGAGGTCTGGACTCGATGAAGTACCTCTGCGTCCCCCGCACCATCTCGACCATGCCGGTGCTCATCGGAAAGTACCATCACCAGCGGGATCCTTCGTCGGGCCCGGGAGTGCGGGCGCCCTCCGGGCGGTCCAGAATGAACGGGACCTCGACGCGAAGGCGGATGGTGTGACTGAAGCAGTCCCGGACACGACAGCGCAGACGGCGCAGGCGGCGCAGACAAAGCTGACCGTGCAGGAACGGATCGCCGGCGAGCTCGGCGTACGCGGTGGTCAGGTCAGGGCAGCGATCGAGTTGCTCGACGGTGGAGCGACCGTGCCGTTCATCGCGCGCTACCGCAAGGAGGTGACCGGCGCGCTCGACGACGCACAGCTGCGGACCCTCGAGGAGCGCCTGCGCTACCTGCGCGAGTTGGAGGAACGCCGCGCCGCGATTCTCGAGTCGATCCGTACGCAAGGCAAGCTTGACGACGCGCTCGAGGCGCAGATCATGGGGGCCGACACCAAGGCCCGTCTGGAGGACATCTACCTTCCGTACAAGCCGAAACGGCGGACGAAGGCGCAGATCGCCCGCGAAGCCGGCCTCGAGCCGCTGGCCGACACGCTGCTCGCCGACCCGACCCGCGACCCGCACCAGGAGGCGGCGGCGTTCGTCGACGCCGACCAGGGCGTTGCCGACGTCGCCGCGGCTCTCGACGGCGCTCGCGCGATCCTGATCGAACGGTTCGGGGAGGACGCCGACCTGATCGGTGAGCTGCGCGAACTCGTCTGGTCGCGCGGCCGGCTCGTTTCACGCGTCCGCGACGGAAAGGAGGAGGCCGGTGCGAAGTTCGCCGACTACTTCGACTTCGCCGAGGCACTGAGTGCCCTGCCGTCGCACCGGATCCTTGCGGTGTTCCGCGGCGAGAAGGAGGAGGTTCTCGACGTTGCCCTCGACGCCGGAGACCCCGCCGACGCCGACGCTCCAGTCGACGCAGAACGCCGGATCGCCGACCGCCACGGCCTCTCCGACTCCCTCGCCGCGGTAGCGGACCCCAGCGCCCAACGGACGGTCCGTCCAGGTGACCGGTGGCTGGCCGACACGGTGCGGTGGGCGTGGCGTACGCGGATCTTCGTCCACCTCACCATCGATCTGCGGATGCGGCTGCGTCAGGTCGCCGAGGACGAGGCCGTCCGGGTCTTCGCCGCCAACCTGCGCGACCTGCTGCTCGCCGCACCCGCCGGCACCCGGGTGACGATGGGTCTCGACCCCGGATTCCGTACCGGCGTCAAGGTCGCGGTCGTCGACGCCACGGGCAAGGTGGTCGCGACGGACACCATCTATCCGCACGTGCCCCAGCGGCGTTGGGACGAGTCGATCGCCACGCTCGCCCGGCTAGCCGCCCAGCACAAGGTCGACCTCATCGCGATCGGCAACGGCACCGCCTCGCGTGAGACCGACAAGCTCGCCGCCGACCTGATCAGGAGACATCCCGACCTGAGCCTCACCAAGATCGTCGTTTCCGAGGCCGGTGCGTCGGTGTATTCGGCCTCGGCGTACGCCTCGAAGGAGCTGCCCGGCCTCGATGTCTCCCTGCGCGGTGCGGTCTCCATCGCCCGACGGCTGCAGGACCCGCTCGCGGAGCTGGTGAAGATCGATCCGAAGTCGATCGGCGTCGGGCAGTACCAACACGACCTCGCCGAGGCCAAGCTCTCCCGGTCCCTCGACGCGGTCGTGGAGGACTGCGTCAACGCGGTTGGCGTCGACGTCAACACCGCCTCCGCGCCCTTGCTGACAAGGGTTTCCGGCATCACCGAGACACTTGCCGGCAACATCGTGGCGCACCGGGACGACAAGGGACCGTTCCGGTCGCGACGCGCGCTGACGCAGGTGCCCAGGCTCGGACCGAAGGCGTTCGAACAGTGCGCGGGGTTCCTCCGCATTCCCGACGGTGACGACCCGCTCGACGCCTCCAGTGTGCACCCAGAGGCCTATCCGGTCGTACGCCGAATCCTGAAGGCGACGGGCGGCAACCTCCGCGAGCTGATCGGCAACACCGCGGTCCTACGCCAGATCCGGCCGACGGAGTACGTCGACGACACGTTCGGCCTGCCGACGGTTGCCGACATCCTTGCGGAGTTGGAGAAACCGGGCCGCGACCCGCGTCCGGCGTTCACGACCGCGACGTTCGCCGACGGTGTGGAGGAGATCGCCGACCTCCAGCGTGGCATGGTCCTCGAAGGGGTCGTCACCAATGTGGCGGCCTTCGGTGCGTTCGTGGATGTCGGTGTGCACCAGGACGGGCTCGTGCACGTGTCGGCGATGGCGAAGACCTTCGTCAGTGACCCGCGCGAGGTCGTGAAGTCCGGCGATGTCGTTCGGGTCAAGGTGATGGACGTCGACATTCCCCGCAAACGCATCTCCCTCAGCCTGCGCCTCGACGACGAGCCGGAGGGTACGACCGCACCGGACCGGAAGCCCGACGAACGACGGAGTCCCGGCGGCGGGGGCAAGCCGGGCGGGCGGGGCAAGCCGGGCGGGCGGGGCAAGCCGGGCGGGCGCGGCAAGCCTGGACCACGCACGGGCGGTGCACCGCGCCATGGGAACCGCCGCCAGGGCGCGGCCGGCGGTGGCCGACCGGAGAACGACGCCATGGCCGACGCACTCCGGCGCGCAGGCCTGCTCGGCGACGGCAACCGTGACAAGTCAGGCGGCAGCTGACGCGGGCGGGGCGCTTCGTTTCCACCGGCACGGCTCAGCGCGTGAGGTTTCTCCACAGGAACTCGAGTGCCAGCGCGTTCTTGAACGCCAGTTGCTCGTTGTCGGCGGCAGCGCCGTGCCCACCTTCGATGTTCTCGTAGTAGGCAACGTCGTAGCCGAGCTCACGCATCCGCGCGACCATCTTGCGGGCATGGCCCGGATGCACCCGGTCATCTCTGGTCGACGTCGCGAAAAGCACCGGCGGATAAGGGCGATCCGCGGCAACCTGGTGGTACGGCGAGTACTTCCGCAGGAATTCCCAGTCCGATTCCTCGTCCGGGTCACCGAACTCCGCCATCCACGACGCGCCCGCGAGCATCACGTGGTAGCGCTTCATGTCCAGCAACGGCACCTGGCACACGATTGCTCCGAAGAGCTCCGGATAGCGGGTGAGCATCACGCCCATGAGCAGGCCGCCATTGCTGCCGCCCTGGATGCCGAGCCTGGATGGCGAGGTGATGCCGCGGCTGGTCAGGTCGCTCGCCACAGCGGCGAAGTCTTCGTACGCCCTCACCCGGTTCTCACGCAGTGCCGAACGGTGCCATTCCGGTCCGTACTCTCCACCGCCACGGATGTTGGCCACGACGTAGGTACCACCGCGCGCCAGCCAGCCGCGGCCGATCACGCCGCTGTAGCTTGGCGTCAACGCGATCTCGAATCCGCCGTAACCGGTGAGCAGGGTCGGCCCGGAATCGTCCGCACCTGCAGGGCTGACGACGAAGTACGGGATCTTCGTGCCGTCGGCGGAGGTCGCGAAAAGCTGCCGGACCGAGAGGCCTGAGGCGTCGAAGAACGACGGTGCCTGCTTGAGCACCTCGATCGACCCGCCGATCTGGCCGTAGCGCAGCGTCGAGGGCTCGGTGAAGCCACTCGAATTGAGGAAGTACTCGTCACTGTGGTCAGGATCGGTGCCGACGATCTCGGTGTTACCGATCTCGGGAACTCCCGGAAGCGGCGCTCGCTGCCACCCACCGGCGCCCGGCGTCAACACCTCCAGCCGACTCTTCACATCCGCCAACGTGCCCAGGATGAGATGGTGGCGCGTCCACGCGAAATAGCTCAACGACGTGTGGGGATCGGGTTCGAACAACACCGTCAGGTCCCGCTCACCCGCCATGTAGGCCTCGAAAGGCGCCGCCAACAAGGCACCCGCGGGATACGTGGTGACGCCGACCGTCCACGGCGTGCGGGTGCGGATGAGCATCCATTCCCGATGCACCGAGACGTCGACGTCATGCGGGACGTCGATCTTGACAAGACCCTCTGCCCCGGTGACGTCGGCGGACACCCGCAGGTATTTCTCACTCGAGTAGAAGTCGATGGCGCGACGTACGAAGTCACGCTCGAAACCCTCGGTGTGATCGTGGAACGCCGACACCGACACGTCGTCCGGCTTGCCCTCGAAGACCGTCACCGCCTCCGACAACGGAGTCCCGCGCCGCCATTCCTTCACAATGCGCGGGTATCCGGACGACGTGAGTGAACCTGGTCCGAAGTCGGTGCCGACATAGACCCGGTTCTCGTCGATCCATCCCACGAAGCTCTTCGCCTCGGGGAGGGAGAAGCCGTCCTCGACAAAGGACAACGTCTCCAGGTCGAACTCGCGCAACACCGTCGCGTCGGCACCACCGCGGGACAGCGGAACCAGGCAGCGCCGGTACTCCGGCCGCAACACCGCGGCCCCACGCCACACCCAGTTCTCCGACTCCTCCGCACCGAGGGCGTCGACGTCGAGCAGAACCTCCCAGTCCGGCTCGTCGGCCCGGTAGCTCTCGAGCGTCGTCCGCCGCCACAGTCCACGCGGGTGCTCGGCGTCCTGCCAGAAGTTGTAGAGGTGATCACCGCGCCTGTGTACGTAAGGAATACGCTCGTCGGAGTCGAGCACCTCACGGGCCTCACCGCGTACCTGCTCGAACCGCTCACCCCGGGCGAGGACGGACAGGGTTTCGTCGTTGCGTTCGCGGACCCAGGAGAGCGCGGGCTCGCCGGAGACCTCCTCGAGCCAGAGGTACGGATCGTCGCCGTCGCCCGAGTCGGCCGGCACCGCGCCCGCCCATGTGCCGTCGGCGGGTGTCGTGCCGACCGGTGTGGTCTCGTCCATGCCCGCCATTGTGACGCACCCGTGCGAGGGGAGCGGGGCCCGCTCACCCACCCTCGACCGGGGAGGGCACGAGGGCCGGGTCAGCTGACGCGGCGCGCGGCCAGCAGCTCGGCGATCTGGACCGCGTTGAGCGCCGCGCCCTTGCGGAGGTTGTCGCCCGACACGAACAACGCCAGACCGTGTGCGACACCGGGATCCCTGCGCACCCGCCCGACATAGGACGGGTCCTTGCCGGCGGCCAGCAGCGGCGTCGGCAGGTCGGTCACCTCGACCCCGGGAGCGTCGGCGAGAAGCTCGACGGCACGCTCCGGCGAGAGCTCACGGTCGAACTCGGCGTTGATCGACAACGAGTGCCCGGTGAAGACGGGAACGCGTACGCAGGTGCCCGACACGGCAAGGTCGGGAATCTCGAGGATCTTGCGACTTTCGGTACGGAGCTTCTGCTCCTCGACGGTCTCGAGGGTGCCGTCATCGACCAGCGCGCCAGCCAGTGGGTGCACGTTGTACGCCACAGTGGTCGGGAACACGCTCGGCTCCGGGAACTCCACGGCGTTGCCGTCGAGGGCGAGCGCTGCCGCCGAGTCCCCGGCCTTGGCGAGCTGCTCGTCCAGCTCACGGACACCGGCGCCACCGGAGCCCGAGACGGCCTGGTAAGTGCTGACCACGAGTCGCCGCAGGCCGGCCTCGCGGTGCAGTGGTGCGAGAACCGGCATCGCGGCCATCGTCGTGCAGTTCGGGTTGGCGACGATCCCCTTCGGGATCGAGTCGAGGGCGTGCGGATTGACCTCGGACACCACGAGAGGCACCTCGGGATGCATCCGCCAGGCCGAGGAATTGTCGATCACCACGGCACCCGCGGCGGCCATCCGCGGCGCGACCGTGCGGGACGTGCCGGCGCCCGCCGAGAACAGCGCCAGGTCGAGGCCGGCGAAGTCGGCAGTCTCGGCGTCTTCGACGGGTATGTCTGTGCCCTGCCACGGCAGGGTGCGTCCCACCGACCTCGCCGAGGCGAAGAACCTGACCTGTTCGGCCGGGAACGCCCGATCCGTCAACAACTGCCGCATGACCGCGCCGACCTGGCCGGTGGCGCCGACTACTCCGATCCGCATGAGCGCAAGGCTACGAGACGCCGCCCGCGCGGGGCGACCTGATTCCGCCGCAGGCCCGGCCCTCTCATCGGTCGCGGACGGCATACGCAAGCAGTCCCGCCACGAGGATCGCCAGCAGGACGCCCAGCGCGGGAACCACCACCGTCGAGACGTCGCCCACCCGCGCGCCGAGCGGCACCGCCACCGCGGCAATGAGCGCCGTCACACCGAGCACCGCGCCGGTACGTACGAGCCATCGGCGTACGACGCCAGGAAGGAACCGGACGTTCAGCGCCACCGCCGCGGCGAACCCGCTCGCGCTGTGGTGCACATAGAGCGCCGCCGCCAGCGCCAGCACCGGGAGGAACGCCACCCGAGCCTCGGACGTGGCCGTCCCCGCCACCCACCCGCCCACCGCCAGAAGCTCCAGCGCCAGCACCGGCCACCGCCCGGGCAGCACCACCGTCACAAGCGGTACGACGACGGCCACGACGACGACCAGCGCAGGCGCGAGGCTGTAGGCACGCCCGGGCATGGCGAGCAGCAGGGCACCGGCACCGGCGACCCACCCGAGCAGCCGCAGCGCCAGCCCGCCGAGCGTCACCCGCCGGGTGGCCCCGACACCGGCCGCCACCGAGTCGCGTACCTGCGTGACGATGGTCATCGGGGCGCCGCCGCGATCCGCGAGACGTCCCGCAGGACCTGGTCGAGGCTGCCGGCCCCTGCCCAGGTCACCGTGGGGACGCCGTGCTCGAGGAGTTGGGCGAGGGTGTTCTGGCGTTCGAGCCGCCACATCCGGAACGCGGCGTCGGACCACGGACCGGGCCGCCCCGCCGCCGGTCGTGCGTACGACGGAAGGGTGTCGACCGCGACCACCGACCGCCCGCTCCGTGCCAGCCGAGCCACGGCCGCGACGCTGCGCCGGTCGAGGAACGGGGTGAGCACGATGAGCAGTGCCGCGGTCGGGAGTACGTGCCGGCGGAAGATCCCCTCGGTGGGGTCGTGCGGCCCCTCGCCGGACTGGACGCCGAGCAACCATTCCAGCGCCATCAGGTAGTGCCGGCGTCCGGTGCCCGCGCGCAGCGCCCGGTTGCGTCCGCCGTACTCGAGGAATCGCACCCGGTCGCCACGGCCGACGTAGTGCTGGGCGATCCCGGCGGCGGCGCGGACGGTGGTGTCGATCACGCTGGCGGTTCCGTCCACGCCCGCGTTCATGGCGCCACCAGTGGACCTCTGCCTGCTGACCCCCGCCGAGGACCCGCCCGCCTCATGGAGCACGTCGAGGACCAGCACCAGCTCGGCGTCGCGGTCGGAGAGGGTCTGCGCGACGTGGAGTTCGCGGGTACGCAGCGAGGCGCGCCAGTCGATCCGCCGGAGCCGGTCGCCCGGTGCGAAGCGTCGGATGCCAGCCAGCTCGCCGCCGTCTCCGTACCGGCGGGACCGGTGGGCGCCCACCAGGCCGGCGGCGTTCGGCATCGCGTCGTCGGCATCGAACGGATCGGTCCGCGGGAACACCTTCAGCGCCAACGCCGGCGATGTCGTCGAACGGCTCACGAGCAGCCCGTCGCCGCTGACTGCCTGGACCTGCACGGGCGCGAACGTGTGCCTCCCCCACCGCGCGACCTCACCTCGCACGGTGACCTTGGCGCGTCGCTCACCTCCGACGGTCACCGCGAGTGGCCGGCCGGCGTCGTGATCGGCCAGCCAGGCCGTGACCTCGCGTCGGATGACCACCAGGTCGTACGCCGACTCGTCGTCGTTGCCGATCCCGATGTCGATGCCGAGCGCGTTGCCCTCGACGACGTGCGCCTGCCTGGTCGCGAGCGCCGGCTGAGGCGGTCGCCGGGGCCGGTAGCGGAGGGCCACCGCCGTGCCGAGCCCGAACGGTGCCGCCAGGACGGCCAGGTCCGCGCGGCCGGTGACGACCGCGGCCACGAGGAGGACCAGCGTCAGGACCACGGCCCGCCCCAGTGCTGGTGTCGGCGTCCAGTCGGGTGGCCCGGACACCGTAGGCGGGGAGGGCGTGCCTCCGGTCGTGGTCATCGTTGCGACGCCGTGCCCTTGGCGGCACCCGCACTCTCGGCGGGCGCGCCGTCCTGGGCGGCAGCATCGTCCTGGGCGGAGTACGTCGGAAGCGCACCGCTCGCCGGCGCCGCCACCGCCGCGACGGCGTCCTGCACGACGCGTTCGGGCTCGATCCGTTGCAGCCACATCTCCGGGCGCAGCGTGATCCGGTGCGCCAGTGCGGGAGCCGCAAGCTCCTTGATGTCTTCGGGTACGACGAACGAACGCCCGTCCAGCACGGCCTTCGCCCGGGCCAGCAGCAGCAACGCGAGCGATCCACGCGGCGAGGCGCCGACCAGCACGCGCTCGTCGGCGCGGGTCGCCCGGACGATCTCGATCAGATAGTGGTTCAGCGAGTCCTCGACCACGACGTCTTCCAGCGCGGCCTGCATGGCGAGCAGCGTGGGGCCGTCGACCACGGGTGGGACGACCGCCTCCTCACGCCGGCGGGCCATCCGGCGGCGCAGCACGTCGAACTCCTCGCCTGCGTCGGGATAGCCGAACGACACCCGCAGCAGGAACCTGTCCAGCTGTGCCTCCGGCAGCGGGTAGGTCCCTTCGTACTCGATCGGGTTGGCGGTCGCGAGGACGTGGAACGGCGACGGTAGCGGATAGGTCGTGCCCTCGACCGACACCTGCTTCTCCTGCATCGCCTCGAGCAGTGCCGCCTGCGTCTTCGGTGGGGTCCGGTTGACCTCGTCCGCCAGCAGCAGGTTGGTGAAGACCGGCCCCTGGCGGAACGTGAAGTCGTGGCTGCGTTGGTCGTAGAGCAGCGACCCGGTTACGTCCGCCGGCAGCAGGTCGGGTGTGAACTGGATCCGCCGGAACTCCACGCCCAACGCCTGCGCCAGCGACCGCGCGGTCAACGTCTTGCCGAGCCCGGGTAGGTCCTCCAGCAGGATGTGGCCACCGGCCAGGACGCCGCCGAGGACGAGCGCCAGCGCGTCGCGCTTGCCGACCATCACCTCGCCCACCGCGTCCAGGACCTGGTGACACTTCTGGCTGACCTCCGGAATCGTCAGTGCTGTCGCAGCCACAGGTCCTCCATCTCCTTCACGATGAGCGTCAACTCGGCGGGCGACGGTGCCCGGGCGCGCTGCCCCACACTTCCGGTCTCCAGGAACTCCCACAGCCGCGGGCCCAGGAGCTCCTGCGCGCGCTCGGGATCGCGGGCGCGGCTGATGCCTTGGGCGGTGCGCAGGCGCTCGTCGACGACCGCGGTGATCTTCGGCAGGACGACCCTCGTGAAGTACGCGGGATCGCCGTGGATCAGCTCGAACCGATCCTCCCACCGGCGTACCTCCGCGAATGGCCGGTCGAGGACGCCGTACGCCCGGACCTCGGTGTCCTCCCGGATCGGCGACTCCAGCACCGGTGGGGTGGCGACGGCGGCCGCGACCTGGCGGCCGGCGACGACCGCGAGGACGACGACGAAATAGAGGAGGTACGGGATCTTCCAGCCGAACACCGCCCCGCTCGCGGCGTAGAGGATCCCCGCGACAGCGGCCGAAAGGGCGACCGCCACCAGTGCCTGGCGGACGGTTCGGCGGGGCGTCACGACGTGACCGCCGGGCGGCTGAGTTCGGTCCGGAGCCGGGTCAGGGTGGCCCGTGCCGTGTCGCGCATCGTCTCGTCGACGACGTCTGGTGCGTACCGTGCCTGCCGGTAGAGCTCGGCCAGCACGCGCAGCGGTTCCGGACTGACCTCGTGGGCGGTGAGTACCCGCCCTACCAGGTCGGCGGGGGTGTCGTGCGGCTCGCGTTCGGTTCCGGCAGCGGCGGCGGCTGCCTCCAGACGTAGCCAGCAGCCGATCACCGCGCGGCGCGGGTCGGCGGAGTCGTCGGCCAACTCCTCGATGCCCGCGGCCACGGCGGCGTGCAGCTCTTCGGCCGCCGGCACGGGTTCGGACACCGTTTCCAGGACCGGACGCGGCCGCCGTGGACCGATCTTGATGCGTACGTACCGGCGGAACAGGTACACGACGCCTGCCAGCAGCGCGACGGTGACGAGCGCGAGCACGACCAGCAGGATGGTGCCCACCCAGGCGGGTACGTCGGCGGCCGCGGGTGCCCCCGTCGGGCTGGCGCTCGACGAGATCTCGGGTGCGGGCGGTGGTGGCGGTGGGGCCGCCGGCGTGCCGGCCGTGCGCGCCGGGGTCGGCAGGCGGGTGGCGCTCGGTCCGGAGACGAGGGCGATCGTCGTGATCAGCGCGAGGAGCCCGAAGACGGCGACGACAGGACCCGCCCGTCGTAGCGTCCGGTCGACCTCCATCACCCCGACACCCTAAGACCTCAGGGACTCTCCTGGTGATCATGATCGTGACCATGAACGTGCTGGGGCACCACGCTGCTATGAATGTCGTCGCGGCACCACCAAGGCGGCGGGGTCCGTACACATCGGCTTGGCTGGGAGGACACGACCCGTGATCACAGTCATCGGCGAGGCGTTGATCGACCTCGTAGGCGACGGCGCAGTGTTCCAGGCGACGCCGGGCGGCAGTCCGGCCAACGTCGCCGTCGGGCTCGCCCGGCTCGACCAACCCTGCGACTTCCTCTGCCGGATCTCCGGCGACTCGTTCGGCGCCCGCCTTCGCGAGCATCTGCGCACCAACGGCGTTTCGCTCCGCCATGCCGTACCCGCCACCGAGCCGACGACCCTCGCCATCGCGACTCTCGACCCGAGCGGGTCGGCGGCGTACGAGTTCTACGTCGAGGGCACGGCCGACTGGCAGTGGACGACCACCGAGCTGCCGTCCCCTCTGCCCCAGGACGTGGTAGCCCTCCACACCGGCTCTCTCGCCCTGGCCATCGATCCGGGCGCGGCCGTGCTCGAGGAGTACCTCCGCCGTGAACGTGAACGCGGTGCCGTCACGATCAGTCTCGACCCCAACGTACGACCGCGGTTGGCGCCTGACCGGGACGCCTCACGGCAACGGATCGAGCGGCAGGTGTCGTACGCCCATGTCGTCAAGGCCAGCGCGGAAGACCTCGGATGGCTCTATCCGGGTGAGCCGGTGGTCGATGTGGTCCGCCACTGGTGCGGCCTCGGACCGTCGCTCGTCGTCCTGACCCTGGGCGCCGAGGGTGCCCTCGCGCTGGCTGCGGGAGGCGAGCTGGTGGAGGTATCTGCCCCTCGCGTCCAGGTCGTCGACACGGTGGGGGCGGGCGACGCGTTCAGCGCCGCGCTACTCAGCGGGCTCGCCGACCGCGACCTGCTGTCGCGTCTGCGCACGGCTCAGGTCCGTACGCTCCAACCAGGGCCGGACGACTCAGCTGTGCGTGGCGCCCTTCCCGACGTGCTCCGCCGGGCCTGTACCGCGGCGGCACTGACCTGTACCCGGCCGGGGGCCGACCCGCCGATGGCCAGCGAACTGGCCAACGCGACAAATAACGCCAGCGACACATGACGCCGCATGAGGATGCGAGCGGGTCGAGACCTGGCACATGGTCGCGCGACATACGTACGTCGAGAATTACTGTCTAACAGTAATTGTTCATATGCATTACGTAACTTGGGTGTGTCTATGTTTTACCGCCTGCGCGCAGCCGTTTGATCCGGCCGGGTTTGCTGGCCAGGCACGAAATTGGCTGACTGGACGCGAAAAACGTTTCGTTCCGCTACATTTTCACAACTCGCTGCACAATCGGGCTGATCGCTGGCATCCTGGATCGCACATCACGAACACATTGGACGTGCTCCGCCCTTCGGGCAGAGCTCATATTCCACAACGTGCGATGTCCTTTGATCGTCCGGCGTGTGCCGGGATCTCGGGCCGCAGAGCGGCGTACGAACTGTGGGGATTTCATCACCCGAACGATGGCCGGCGATCGGGGAGAGGCCATGGACTGGAAGATTCTTGTGGCGATCTTCGCCGCCGGAGCCATCAGCATCATGATCATTTCAATGATCGTCGGATCGGTGAGAAGCACCAGGGGCGGACTCGACTGGGACCACACCACCGACCGCGCGTTCCATCCCTGGGACGACGACGACCACTGAGATTTTGGTGCCCTCGAGAGGTCATCGCGGGCGACGCGGGCTCGGCGTACCCGGCCACCGCTCCCACCCGATCGTCAGCAGCCGATGATCTCCC
The DNA here is from genome assembly GCF_040120725.1 of Actinopolymorpha sp. B9G3. Classification (NCBI taxonomy): domain Bacteria; kingdom Bacillati; phylum Actinomycetota; class Actinomycetes; order Propionibacteriales; family Actinopolymorphaceae; genus Actinopolymorpha; species Actinopolymorpha sp. B9G3. The sequence continues at coordinate 69,339 of NZ_JBEEAB010000011.1, forward strand.
GCCACGGCCGTTGCCAGCTCGCGTCGGCGGACACCGGAAGCCGGCCGGGTCCGGTCGAGCTCGTCCGCACCCCGCCCGTTCGGGCGCGTTCTCCGGTACGCATCGCCTACTGTCGCTCGGTAGCCGCGCGGAAGGGGTACCCATGGGCGAGCTCAACGGCAAGGTCGCGCTCGTCGCTGGAGGCGGGTCCGGCATCGGCAGGGCCGTCGTCGAACGCCTGGTCGCCGGGGGCGCCACGGTGGTCTTCTGCGGGAACGTCGCAGACCAGGTACGCGCGACCGAGACGGAGGTCCGCGCCGGCGCCGCGGACAGCAGTGCCGGTGGCGCGGGTGCCGGTGGCGCAGGTGCCGGAGGCGCAGGTGCCGGAGGCGGGAAGCCGGCGGTGACCGGAGTCGTCGCCGACGTCACCAGCTCAGCTGACGTAGGCCGGTTCGTCGACGACGCCGCCAACACACACGGCGGGATCGACATCCTGGTCAACTCGGCGGGTATCCAGCGCTACGGCACCGTCGAGGAGACCTCCGAGGAACTCTGGGACGAGGTCCTCGCGGTCAACCTCAAGGCGATGTATCTCACCGCCCGATTCGCCGTCCCGCACCTGCGCGCCCGCGGCGGCGGGTCGATCGTCAACGTCTCGTCGGTCCAGGCGTTCGTCGCGCAGGATCGGGTCGCCGCGTACGCCGCGTCCAAGGCCGGCATCGTCGGGCTCACGACGGCGATGGCGATCGACCACGCGAAGGACAAGATCCGCGTCAACACCGTGTGCCCCGGCTCGGTCGACACGCCGATGCTGCGGTGGGCAGCCGATCTCTACCGCGGTAAACGCAGCGTCGACGAACTGGTCGAGGAGTGGGGCCGCAGCCACCCACTCGGTCGGGTCGCTCGGCCCGCCGAGGTGGCCGAGCTGGTGGCGTTCCTCGCGAGCGACCGGGCGTCGTTCATCACCGGGGCCTCGCACCGGGTCGACGGCGGGCTGCTCTCTGGCGTACCGGTCGTTCTCCCCCAGGGCTGACACCGGACCCACCGCACGACGCGGCCGCTCCGCGAACGGCTCCACCCCGTGATCATGATCGTGATCATGAAGGTTTTCCGGATGCATGGCCCTCTTCAGCTTCAGCGTTCCGTTCACCTTCATGATCACGGGAGTTTGGAAGCCCCATCGTAGGGATCATGAAGTGGATCCGGGCCAGGAAGGGAAACGGGGCTATCAGTCCGCGAATCCTTCACGATCACGATCATGATCACGGGAGGGCGGAGCGTCGGGCGTCGAAAGTTTGCGGTGGGTGTCCGTAGCGGGTCAGCAACGTGACCAAGCGGGCGCCTGCGGGGTAGCGTGAGCGTTCCACTCCGTACGTACAACTCTGCTTCCGCGCGCCGCGTTCACATGCTCACACGCGGAACCCCGGCACACGGAAAGCGCATTCCCCGGGAGGGCCGATGGAACGACTGCGGGCTGCGATCGTCGGAACAGGCGGAATCGCCCGGGCCCACGCACGGGCACTCAAGGCCTACCCGGACCAGGTGGACCTCGTGGCCGCGACCGATGTCGACGCGACGCGGTTGGAGAAGTTCGCCGAGGAGTGGTCGGTCCCGGGGAAGTACCCCAGCCTCGCCGACATGCTCGCGCAGGAGCAGCTTGACATGGTGCACCTGTGCACGCCGCCTGGCGCCCACGCCCCCGACGCGATCCAGGTGCTCGACGCCGGCACGTCGGTCGTCTGCGAGAAGCCGCCGTGCATCTCACTCGCCGAGTTCGACCGGATCGCCGAGGCCGAGAAGAGCAGCGCCGGCCACTTCGTCGGCATCTTCCAGCACCGGTTCGGGACCGCCGCCGAAGCCGCGTACAAGCTCGTCCAGGAGGACCGCCTCGGCCGGCCGCTCGTCGCGGTGTGCAACACGTTGTGGTACCGCGGCGACGCCTACTACGAGGTCGAATGGCGCGGTCGTTGGGACACCGAGGGCGGCGGCCCGACGATGGGTCACGGCATCCACCAGCTCGACCTGCTCGGACACATGCTCGGCGAGTGGTCCGAGATCTCCGCGCACGCGCCGCGGTTGGCCCGCAAGGTCGACACCGAGGACGTGTCTGTCGGCTACATGACGTTCGCCAACGGCGCGGTCGCGACGCTTGTCAACAGCATCTTGTCACCGCGCGAGGAGAGTTACCTCCGGTTCGACTTCGTACGCGGCACACTCGAGGTGAGCCACCTCTACAGCCACGCCGTCGACTCGTGGACCTACACGCCGGTGAAGGGAATGGAGGAGGACCCACCGCCGTGGCCACCGGCAGGGGAGGACGTGCGGAGCTCGCACCAGGCGCAGCTCGGCGAGATCCTCACCAGCCTCCAGGCCGGCAAGCGGCCCGCCACGACCGGTGCCGGGCTCCGGCGTACGGTCGAGATCGTCACCGGAATCTACGCCTCGTCGTTCACCTGCCAGCGGGTGAGCCGAAGCGATCTCACGCCCGACAACCCGTTCTACCACCAGCTCGACGGAAGGTCCCACGCATGAGCGCGAGGAGCCCCCACGCAGGTACGCCGAGGAACGAGGTGTGCCGGAGTGAGGCACCGCAGCGGTCATGCGAAAGGAGACCAGCATGAGCGAGCTGGCCATCGCCGATGTCAACAGCGCCTTGACGGTGACTGCCGACGACGTGGAGCTGTGCCGGTACGTCTACAACTCCGACGTCGCCCAGGTCGAGTCGCCGCGGCCTTACCTGCATCCACTGCGTACGCTCGACGGCAAGCTCGTCTCGCTCTACCGCCCGCACGATCACGTGTGGCACAAGGGGATCTCGCTGGCGCTGCCCAACGTCGGGCCGGAGAACTTCTGGGGCGGGCCGACGTTCGTTCGCGACGAGGGATATGTACGCCTGCCCAACAACGGAGCCCAAGCACACCAGGGATTCGACACGGTCGACGTCGACGGCGGCATCGCGCGCGTCGACGAACGGCTGACGTGGATCACCCAAGGTGGTGAGATCTGGCTGACCGAACTCCGGCAACTGCGCTTCTCGGTCCTGGCCCACACCGACGCATGGGTGCTGTCGTTCACCACCGCGTTGACCAACTGTCGCGGCGAGTCGATCGGGTTCGGTAGTCCAACCACCGAAGGGCGTCCGAACGCCGGCTACGCAGGACTCTTCTGGCGCGGACCGCGATCCTTCAACAAGGGAACGGTTCTCTCCTCCGACGGCCCAGGCGGCCCGGCGATGATGGGTGAGCGGGCGCGCTGGTTGGCCTACGTCGGCAGGCACGACGAGATCGACGCGACGTCGACGGTGGTGTTCCGCGACCAGAACGGCAACGTCTCGCATCCGACCAAGTGGTTCGTCCGCGACGATCCGTACGCCTGCGTGTGCCCGGCCCCGTTCTTCGACGAGGTTCACGACCTGGCCGACGGGGCCACGATGACGTTGCGCTACACGGTCGTGGTCGCGGGCGCCCCCTGGGACGCCAAACAGGTCGAGTCGGTCCTCAGCACGCTGCCGTAACTGGAGTGAGGGCACCCCTCATACAACCGCGGAGCGGATGAGGGGACCCCTGTCACGAACCTGTTGGATGAGGGGCGCCCCCATGCAATACCCGGCTGGAGGAGGGCGCCCCTCATCTCACTGGTCGGGCTGGGCTCACTGGTCGGGCTGGGCTCACTGGTCCGGATGGGCCGCTCCCTCGCCATCGAGGTCGAGGCCGAGGTCGAGCGGCGGGAGTTCCACGCACACCGGCAGCGACTCCACCGGGCACCAGGGCGACGGCGATGGTGTGGGGCCGGGCCTCGGCGTGGGATCCGGTGACGGACCGGGACCCGGATCTTCCGGCTCGGGTTCCCCGGGATCTCCTGGCGCAGGCTCTCCGGGCGCGGGCTCTCCTGGCGCAGGCTCTCCGGGCGCGGGCCCTCCAGGCCCCGGCTCCCCCGGATTCGGTTGCCCGGTCGGCCGAGGCGACGCCGTGGGCTCCGGCGACCGCCGTCCGGGCGACGACGGATCCCCTCCGCCACCGACAGCACGAACCTGGGAGACGTCGGCCGCCGTCGCGGTCGCCCCGCCCTGGCGATAGGCAAGGATCCAGGCGTACACGCTCTGGACGTACGACGTCGAATGGTTGTAACGGTAGAGCGCTTCGCGCAGGTCCCCCGAGCGGCTGAGGTCGCCTTGCCCCACGCACAGGTACAGACCGGAGGCGAGTGCCGCGTCGAAGACGTTGTGCGGGTTCTTCGTCCCGTCGGCGTTGCCGTCGGCGGCGAAATGCTCCCACGAGCTGGGAATGAACTGCATCGGCCCGACCGCGCGGTCCCACTGGGTGTCGCCGTCGAGCCGGCCGCCGTCGGTGTCGGAGATCGCCGCATAGCGCGAGCCGTCGAGCCGCGGACCGAGGATGGGCCGGACGGTGTCACCACGCGAGGTGACGTAGCCACCCCAGGCGTGACCCGACTCGATCTTGCCGATGCCCGCCAGCATCTCCCACGACAGGCCGCAGGCCGGGTCGAGCACCCGAACCCTGGCGGCCGCCCTCCGGTACGCCGACAGCACGGTGGCGGGCACGCCGAGCCGACCGCCGGACGCGGCCGCCACCGGTTCGGCGTCTTCCTTCGTACGGCCGGAGGTGACGGCCGGGCCCGCGACCTTCGGTTCCGGTGATGGCGTCGGACGCGCGCGCTCCGGTCCTGACCGCACCCACCAGCCGAACCGCCACCATTCGGTGGGTACGCCGTCGGGAGCGGGCTCCGCACGCCGGCCGTTGTCGGCGGCCGCGGCCAGGTCGGTCGGATCGGTGGTGAGCAGGAGATACTCCTGATCCACCACGACGGGCAGGACGGACGCCACGATGGCCGCCACTGCCGCGAGACTCCATCGCGCTGTCGCCGATCGCCTCATCGGCACCCCCAAGTCATCCCGATGCCGGTGGTCGCGACGCCTTCGCCACGCCGCGTCGGCACCGCCCTCGGCCCGGTCCACGTCGACCGCCTCAACCGAACGTAGGAAGATCACGTTTCCAGAGCCGACCATATGCGGCTAACAGCTGTAAACGACCATGCACATCTCATTTCGGGCAAGCGTGAGATCGTACGCAACGAGAAGTCGTCGGCGACCATGTCCGATACCCGCTAGCCGATGTCGGTGGGCGGTGGCACGCTCGACAACGTGATGCCCTCCAGCGAGCAGTGCTACCGCGCAGTCGAGTCGCGCGACCCGCGTTTCGACGGCTGGATCTATGTCGGCGTGACGACGACCGGCATCTACTGCCGGCCGAGCTGCCCCGCCATGACGCCCAAGCGTCGCAACACCCGTTTCTTCCCGACCGCCGCCGCCGCGCAGGAGTTCGGACTGCGGGCCTGCCGCCGCTGCCGCCCGGACGCGGTGCCGGGCTCTCCCGAGTGGGACGTGCGCGCGGACGTGGCTGGTCGGGCGATGCGACTGGTGAACGACGGCGTCGTCGAGCGCGACGGCGTTGCCGGGCTCGCCGCGCGGCTCGGCTACACGACCAGGCACCTCAACCGGCTGCTCATCGCCGAACTCGGTGCCGGCTCGCTCGCCCTCGCCCGCGCCCGCCGTGCGCACACCGCCCGGCTCCTCCTCGAGACGACGACGTTGCCGATCACAGACGTGGCGTTCGCGGCGGGGTTCGGCAGCGTACGCCAGTTCAACGACACGATCCGCGCGGTCTTCGCGGCGTCCCCCAGCGAGGTGAGACGCGCCTCGCGGGAACAGACACCGACGAACGGCGCCGTCGTGCTGCGCCTGCCCTATCGCCCTCCGTACGACGTGGACGCCATGTGGCGCTATCTCGCCGACCGCATGGTGCCCCGGCTGGAAGAGACGGGCGAACCCGCACGGCACCCGGCTCCCGGGAGGCGTCGTCCCGCGCGCGAGGCTGAGGCCGCGGTGGGGATCAGCGCGCCGGCATACCGCCGTGCCGTGCGCCTCCACCACGGTGCGGCGATCGTGGAGCTGACGCCACGCGAGGGATTCATCCAGTGCGCGCTGCGGTTGGATGATTTGCGCGACCTCGGCGTCGCCGCCGCGCGGTGCCGCCGGCTTCTTCATCTCGACGCCGACCCCGCCGGCGTGAGCGACGTGCTGGGCCGCGACCCGCTGCTCGGACCTCTCGTGCGCGAATGGCCCGGCCTCCGCGTGCCGGGCAGTGTCGACCCGTTCGAGACGGCCGTACGCGCGATTGTGGGACAGCAGGTCTCCGTCGCGGCGGCGCGGACCGTCACCGGTCGGCTCGTGGCAGCGTACGCCAAGCCACTCGCCATGCCCGCCGGATCGATCACGCACACGTTCCCCGCCGCCGACGCGCTCGCCGACGCCACCGGCCTGCCCATGCCGAAGTCCCGGGCGAGGACACTCACCGCGCTCGCGGCCGCCGTCGCCGACGGGAAGGTGAACCTCGAGCCCGGCGCGGACGGGAGCGAGACCGAACGCGCCCTGCTCGACGTTCCGGGCATCGGGCCGTGGACCGCCGCCTACGTCGCGCTGCGCGGCCTCGGTGACCCGGACGCCTTTCCTGGAACGGATCTCGGCATCCGCCGCGCACTCGTCGACCTCGGAGTCGCCGACCATCCGGCCACCATCGCCGCGCTTGCCGAACGCTGGCGCCCGCTGCGCAGCTACGCCGCACAGTATCTCTGGACCGCACATGCACCTCCCCGGGAACTCGGCGGAGACCGGCAACCCGAGCACAGCAACCCTCGAGGACGGGCCACATGACCACCATCCATTACACCTGCACCATGGACTCGCCGATCGGCCCGCTCGAGCTCCGGGCAGGGCCCGAGACACTCACCTCGATCCGCTTCGTCGACATCGCACCCGCAGCGCAAGGCGAGGTTGACGCCAGCCCTGCCAGCCCTGCCAACCCTGCCAACCCTGCCAACCCTGCCAACGTTGACGACAGCGGCAACGTTGACGACAGCGACGTGCTGCGGGCGGCGATCACCCAACTGGACGAGTACTTCGCCGGAGAACGCACGGACTTCGACCTGCCCCTGCACACCGGCGGTACGCCTTTCCAGCAACAGGTCTGGTCGATGCTCGCCGAGATCCCGTACGCCGAGACCTGGTCCTACGCCGAGCTGGCGCGGCGGATCGGCTCGCCGACGGCGTTCCGGGCAGTCGGTGCGGCGAACGGACAGAACCCGCTGCCGATCGTCCTGCCCTGCCATCGCGTTGTCGGAGCCAACGGCACGCTGGTCGGCTACGGTGGCGGCATGGACCGCAAGCGCACCCTGCTCCAACTCGAGGCCACTGTCCAACTTCAGCGCGACTTCGGCTGACGGGCCGAGGACACCATGCGGATCGTGGTGGTCGGGTCGGGGATCGTCGGCGCGAGTGTCGCCTATCACCTCGCCCGGAGGGGTCGTGACGTCGACGTCGTCCTGGTCGACCGTGGGGATCCGGGCCGCGCCACCGACGCGGGTGCGGGCATCATCTGCCCGTGGCTCTCGTCGGCCAAGCGCTACGTCGACGCCTACCAGCTGCACGCGGCGGGCGCTGCGTACTATCCCGAGCTGATCGAAGCCCTCGGCGACGACGGCGAGACCAAGCCCAGCTACGCGACGGTGGGCGGGCTGTTCGTCTCCACCGACGACGCCGCGCTCGCGGACGCACATGCACTCGCCACCCGACGAGCGGCCGAGGCGCCGGCGGTAGGCGAGGTCACCCGCGTCGACTCCGCTGACGTACGCCGGTACTTTCCGCCGTTGCGGGAGGACTATTCCGGCGTCCACGTCTCCGGTGGTGGGCGGGTGGACGGTCGGATGATGCGTGACGCGCTGGTCCGGGCGGCGGCCCGACGTGGCATGACGCGCAGGTCCGGTTCTGCCCAGCTCGCCGTGGACGACATCGGCCGGATCACCGGCGTACGCCTCACCGGCCGCGGCTCCGCAGGCGACCTGGTCCCAGCGGACGCGGTCATCGTCGCGGCCGGCGCCTGGACACCGGAACTGCTCCGTCCGTTCGGTGTCAAGCTTGCCTTGACGCCGCAGAAGGGACAGATCGTCCACCTCCAACTCGCCGGTGTCGACACGTCCGCGTGGCCCATCGTGCAGCCGCTCGGAGCGCACTACCTGCTGGCGTTTCCGGGTGGGCGGATCGTCTGCGGCGCCACGCGCGAGACGGGCTCCGGGTTCGACTACCGGCTCACGGCCGGCGGCATCCGCGAGGTCCTCGACGACGCGCTCACCGTCGCGCCCGGGCTCGCCGACGCCACCCTGCTGGAGTCCCGGGTCGGGTTCCGGCCGCGCAGCGACGACGAGATCCCCTTCCTGGGGAGGGTTCCCGGTGTCGACGGACTGGTCGTCGCGACGGGGATGGGGGCCACCGGCCTCACCGCCGGACCGTACTCCGGACGGATCGCCGCGGCCCTCGCACTCGATGAACCCTCGCCGCTCGACCTCACGCCGTTCCGGATCGACCGGCCCTGAACGCTGGCGAAACTGAACGCCGACGAAACTGAGCGTCGGCGAGCCCGGGAGGCCGTACCGAACGGTCCTCACCGGATGTCGACCGGAGCCGTCACCGTCACCTGGTCCACGTCGGACGTACGAATCGTCACCGTGATCGTCCACTGTCCAGCAAGGGGAAATATCGGCAAGGAGATGTAGTGCCCCTGCGATGCCTTCGCGACCTTCAGGTTGATCGGCCCCACATCAGGTTCGGTGAGCTTCGCGGCGGCGCTGATCTCGACCGGGTCCACCGGCCGGCCGTCCTTGCCGACGGTGGCCAGGTGCATCGTCGTCACCCCGACCTTCGGAGGCTGGACGACGAGTTGGATCGTGCCCTGTCCGCCGGGTCCGCCGGTGTCGTAGGGAATGGTCGCCATCCCAGGCACCGTCGCCATCCCAGGCACCGTCGGCATGGTCGGCGTCGCTCCAGGTTCCGCCGCGCCCCCAGTTCCGTCCTGCCCACCTGTCGTTCCACGCGCATCGCCCCCCGCAAGCGCGGTCGCGCCTGCCACATCGGTCCGTGCGCTGTCCTCCTTCGCCAGCGCGGTGCGGCCGGTCTCGGTGTTGACGAGCACCGCCGTCAGGATCAGGACCATGCCGGCGACCCCGACCTCGCCCACCACGGATCGACGCAACCTCGCGACCTCGCTGTTCGCAGGGTGCGGCGCTCCCCGCCGGCGGGTCGACGAGTGGGCGATCGGGGCGACAGCCGGGCGCTCGTGCCGGCGTACCCACGACCTCGCACCGAACGCGAGGACCAGGATGACGAGCACGAGCGCCACCTTGAGCATGAGAACGCCGCCGTAGTCGGTGCCGGTGAGTGCTGCGACACTGCCGACCTGGCGCCAGGCCTGGTAGAGACCCGTGGCGGCGAGTGCCGCGACACAGGCCATGGCCGTCGCCGAGAACCGTCGTACGGCGGCGCGCACGCCGTCGGCCCCCCGGCCGGGCAGCAGCACCACACCCAGCGCGACAAGTCCGCCGAGCCAGACCGCCATCGCCACGAGGTGGACCACGTCCGCGACGATCGCGACGGGCACCTGGACACCCGCGGCGCTGTGGTTGGCCGCGCTCCACGTCGCGGCGAGAGCGGCGGCGCCCGCGATGACGCCCGCGCCGCGCAGGGTTCGCGTCCGGCGGTCGTCCGTCTGGTCACTGCCGCGACGCGCGAGCCGACGGAGCAGCAGCCATCCCCCGACCGCGAGCACGGCGAGCAGCAGCAGCCGCACCACGAGGGCGGCGCCGAGCCGGGTCTGCAACGTCTCGGCCAACAGCGACGGTCTGGCGATCGCCCCGACCGGCAGGTCGGCGACGTACGGACCGTAGAAGAGCAGTGCCGCGACAGTCGCGCCCGCGAGCCCGATCCCGCCGTACCGGAGCAGCCGGAGCGCCCGCGGATCACGCGTGCCAGCAGGCCAACAGACCGCCACGAAGTACGCAGTGCCGACGCACAACGCCAGGCCCGCGAACGCCAACGCGCGCACCACCCCCGACAGCACGCCGATCAGGGAGTACGCATCGTCACCGGCCGCCTCGACCGCAGCCGACCCCCTGCCTGCACCCGTCCCTGTACCCGCGTTCGCCTCCGCCGGGTCCGGACCCGCCGCGGCGGACGGCTCGCCGACGGTGAACGCGAAGGCACCCCGCACGGGATGCGAGTCGGACGACGTCACCTGCCAGGTGACCGTGTACACACCGGCTCGAAGCGAGCCGCGGATCGGCACGGCGACCGTGGTGGCGTCGCCCGGAGGGTGCGCCAGGGCACCCGTTCTCACCGACCTGCCGGCAGAGTCCAGGACCTTCACCGCGCCGAGCCCGAGGTCGACCGGCTCGGTGAACGTCAACCTCACCTCGTGCGGCGCGGTCGCGAGGCGCTGTCCATTGGCGGGTTGGGTCGACACCAGGTCGGCGTGGGCCCACGCCTGGCCCGCTCCGACGAGCAGAGCGAGCCAGGTGGTCACCACGGCCGCCACGACCGTGGCACAACGTCGGATCAGCCGACGACGACTCACCGCCGCGCCTTCGCCGGCTCCTCAGGGGCGGCCGCGGCCTCAGTCGTCGATGTCTGCGGGATGGCACCGGTCGGACGGCGGCGCAGGATCGCGACGCCCAATGCCAGCAGTCCGGCGGCCAGTCCCGCACCGGCCAGCCAACGGGCGCCCGGATCCTGCGCGGCGACGGCCTCGGTCTGACCAGCGGGCTCTCCGCCGCCCGCATCCTCCGCCGCCGTACCCTCTGCCGCCGTGTCTTCGGCCGCGTCGTTCGGCGACTCGGCCGCGCCGGCTCCCGCGTTCGCCGCTTCGGGCGGTGCGACCGTCAACATCGGTGCCGGACTCTCGGGCTCCGTGCCATCAGCACCTGGGAGTTCGATCCAGCGGACCACCTCCCCGCTCGAGTACGTCTGCAGTGCCTTGAACGCGAGCGCCGCCTCGCCCTGCGGCAGCCGGCCGGCCGACACCTCGAACTCCTGGAACTCGCCCGCCCCGATCGTGCCGCCCCTCCACACGATGGACGACACGACCTCGGTGATCTCGCTGTCGCCGGACACGATCGGCTCGGCGAGCTTCTTCATGGTGACCGTCGATGTCCAGCCGGGTACCGGCTTGACCGACGCGTGGCCCAGCGGGTTGTCCTGAGGAAAGACCACCTCGACCCGCGTGGTGGACGCGTCGTCGCGTTCGTTCGGGACGCGGAAGGCGAGCTTGGCGTAGCCGCCCGCCTCAACCGTGTCCGGATTGACGGTGACGTGCGCAAGCGCGGGCCCCGGGATCATGACGACACCGGCGACCGCGGCGAGCACGCAAGCCAGCCGGATTCGGGATCGGCCATCCCCAGACGACGAACTCGACGCGCCCATCGGCTTCCCTTCTTCGATGTGGAACGGAAGTGGTCGCATTTCGCCACGAGCCGGAGCAAGCTCGTTGATGGGGAAAATACGGTCACCGTGGTAGAAAGCCAGGCGGATGTTACGAACGGTGCCCGGTGGTACTACTCGACCGTTACGATCCGGTCACCACATCCGCTCTCGGCAGTGCGAGACGTTTAACGCCTGCGGTATCCGTCAGGCACCGGCTGACCGTGCTCCGCGGCGAGCTGTTCGAGGGGTACTCCTGCGAGCCGCCGGTCAAGCGCATCGATCATGTACGGACACTCACGAACCGGGTGCTCGGCCGGACATTTCGCGGCGTGCTCGAGGAAGTGCTGAGCCCCTCTGGCCTGGGCGATGAGGTGCTCGAGCATCTCGATCTGCTCACTGACGACCTCGCGCCAGCGATCACTCGGCTCGTCGAGGACAGCCGAGGCGGCGTCCAGGCTCATCCCCAGCTGCTGCATGATCTGGATGAACGCGAGTCGACGCAACTCCTCGGGACCGTACATCCGCCGGCCGCCCTGGCGCGCCGCTGGCCGGACGAGGCCCTTCTCGTCGTAGTAGCGCAGCGCCGACGTGTTCATCCCGAGGCTGGTGGCGGCCTCACCGATGGGCAGGAGATCCATGTCGCCATTTGACTTCAAGTCGGGTTGAAGCGCCAGTCTGACGGCCATGGAGACAGAACTCGCACGTTCGTGGGCCATGGAGCGGCCGGTCACCTCTCCGTTCGCCAGGCCCAATGGCATCAGGGGACGCCTGGCCGGGCGGATCATGCTCTGGACGAACCCGCAGCACGTCGTTCTCGACAACCTCGAGGTGCGGCCCGGTGATCGGGTGCTCGAGGTCGGGTACGGTCCAGGCGGCCTGGTCCGGTTGCTTGTCGAGCGTACGGACGCCGTGCTCATCCAGGGGATCGATCCCTCACCCGACATGCGGGACGTCGCGACGAGAGTCAACCGGGCCGCTGCCGGGGAGGGCAGGGTCGACCTGCGCGTGGGGACCGCGGAACGGACAGGGCTCCCGGACCAGAGCGTCGATCACGTCGTGTCGGTCAACAACGTCGCGATCTGGCCCGACCTCGAGGCAGGCCTCCAGGAGTTCCACCGTGTGGTACGCCCCGGCGGCACGGTGGTGATCGCCTGGCACGGAGGGACGGACCCCTCCCGGATCGCCCGGTCCCTGCGCCTTCCGAAGGACAAGCTGGACCGGATCGAGCACGGCCTCGAGAAACTCTTCTCGCAGGTCACGCGACGCCAGTCGAAGAACCTCGACATCTTCAGATCCCGCTAGGGGGTGTCTGATGGATCACGATCGATCAGACACCCCCTAGCATGCGGCGAGCGGTCCCTGACATGCTCCTCACTCAGCCGACAGGACCAGATGCCTGGCGCGCGGAACGGCCAGGATGGCTGCGGGCGAGGCGTGCGAGCGCAACCAGACGGAGGAGCCAATGGCGAGCAGCGGCACCGCGACCGACCACCGCAGGGTCTACATCGGTTCGTTCACGGTGGGAGCGGGAGGCGACGGGGCTGGCATCAGTCTGGCCGAGCAGGATCGCGGGTCGGGTGCGCTCGAACTCGTCGGACTCGTGGCCGAGACAGCCTCGCCGGCTTTCCTCGCCTGGCATCCGAGTGGCAGCCATCTCTACGCCATCAACGAAACCGCCGCCGCGTCGGTCGTTGCCTACGCCGTCAGCGCGTCGGGCGAGCTGACCGAGGTCGGCACCGCCCAGCCGACCGGCGGCAGGGGAGCCTGTCACCTCACAGTTCATCCGTCCGGGCGCTATCTATTGACCGCGAACTACGGCAGCGGGCACGTCTCCGTGCACCAGATCCTGCCCGACGGGTCGGTGGGCGACCGCACCGATCTGATCCAGCATGCCGGCTCGGGTCCGAACCCCGACCGCCAGGAAGGACCCCACGCGCATCAGGTACGCATCGATCCGAGCGGTCACCAGGTCCTCGTCGCCGACCTCGGCATCGACGCCGTCCTCACGTACACACTTGACCTCGACACCGGCACGCTCACGCCAGGGCCGGTCGCGAAGACGGCGCCGGGTGCCGGACCCCGCCACCTCGCCTTCGCACCGGACGGGATGGTGCACGTCGCCGGCGAACTCGACTCCACCGTGACGACCTACGCGCTCGATCCGCGGACCGGAACGATGGAGGGCCGAGGCGTCGCGCCGTCGACCGTGCAGCGCGCCCCGGCGGACAACTACCCGTCGGAGATAGCGATCAGTGACGACGGCCGTCATCTCTACGTGGCCAACCGCGGCCTCGATGTCATCGGCACCCTGGAGGTGTCGGGCGCGAGCGTGCGGCCGGTCGCCGACGTCCCCACAGGTGGGGCGTGGCCGCGGCACCTGGCCGTCTTCGGTGGACATCTCTATGTCGCCAACGAGCGCTCACACGAGGTCACGCACTTCGCCCTCGACCCGGTGACCGGCGTACCGAAGCAGGCCGACGACGTGCTGGCCGTGCCCAGCCCCGGCTGCATCCTCCCCGCGCCGAGCTAGCACGCCAGACCCGTCCACCACGGACGGGGCCCACCAGGCCCTTTCTGGGCTCTTCCCACAGCGTCTTCCCGCCGGGGCGGGAAGACGCTGTCGGACGGGATCCCGGCACACCCGTTACCCATCACCACGGTTCGTCGTTGAGCGGGACGAGTGCTGCACACCGGCAGAGGACGGCCCTTCCCCGGTGGCTACTGTCGCGCCCTATTCGGGCATATCACCGAAATCCCGCATTGAGGGTTAAGCCCGTTTAACGGTGCATTTACGACCTCGTCTCCATTTCGGCGCCTCTCAGGCATTTCACTCTTTGTGTTCGAACTGTGCCGTCGGATCAAGCGGCAGTTCGAGCGACCCTCTGGGATCGAACGAAGGGAACCTCATGCCCGAAAATGCTCCCCCGGGAGCGTCGAGGAGACGCAAACGTCTCAAAGGAGCGGCCACGGTCCTGGCGCTCGCGGCACTCGGAACGGTGACGATGGCAGCACCGCAGGCGGCCGCGCTGCCCGTCGGTGCTGGTCCGGTACCGATCACCTTCGATCTGAAGGACAGCAACGGCAACTGGTTCGACTCGGGGCTCGACCTGTTCGGCGGTCAGTCGCTCGCGGTGGGTGTCCTGCCGCGGGTCGGCATCGCGAGTGTCGGTGGGCCGGTCGGCGTCCCGGACGTCGGTGGACTCGCCGGCGGCGGGGTTCCGGACGTCGGTGGGCTCACCGGCGGACTGACCGGTGGACTCACCGGCGGCGGAGTTCCGGACGTCGGTGGGCTCACCGGCGGACTGACCGGTGGACTCACCGGCGGCGGCCTTCCGGACGTCGGCGGACTCACCGGCAGCGCACCGGACGTCGGTGGGCTGACCGGCGGTGCCGCGGGCGTCGAGGGGCTGACCTCCGGCGTACCAGGCATCGGTGGACTGACGTCGGCTCAGGCCTCTGGCCTGACCAACGCCAACCTGACCGACTCGCTCTCCGGCCTCGTGTCGGGTGCGACCGGCGGGGTGCCGTTGCTCGGGGAAACCGGGGTCAACCTGTCCGAGATGCTCAACCTGGACAGCACCCTGGCGGCCGTGACGTCGATCGCGCAGTCCAACAAGGAGGCGGCTCCGGCCGCCGCCAAGGCGGAGTCGCTGCTCGGGCAGTTCGCCGAGCAGACGGCCGACCTTCCGGTCGATGCGCCGATCAGCCTCGACAGCCTGCCGGTCGGCGTCGACCTGCAGAAGGCCCTCGATGACCTCACGAAGTTCGCCCAGAAAGGCCCTGCGGTCACGGCGACCTTCAACATCGCGGGTCCGGACAACGAGTCGGTGCACGACATCACCTCGCTGATCCGGCCCAAGGGCGCTCCGATGTTCGAGCAGCCGGGTGCCTTCATGGGCGAGGCGTCGACCCAGCTCACCGAGCCGGGACTGTACGCGTGGACGTGCACGATCCACCCGTACATGCTCGGTGCGGCGGTCATCGACGACCCGCTCACGGTCGGGCTCGACTTCGGCAAGGAGCTCGAGGTCACATCGCGCGACCTGAGCGTCCCGTCGAGTGCGGACGTCATCCAGCGGCTGGTGAACGCGTTCTTCACGATCACCGTGCCGGACAACTGGCAGGAGTACAGCTACACGGAGTCCTCGAGCTGGAACCCGGTAGTCCCGCCCGCGCCGATCCTGCAGTACGACGAGGACGGCGACCAGGTGCTGATCCCCAACCTGGATGCGTACTACGACCAGAAGTTCAAGTACCCCAAGGAGTTGCCGGCGCTGAGTCCGCCGAAGACCCCTGGGGTCGGCGAGGTCTGGATCGACACTCAGATGGAGGAGTACGCCGGTAAGGACAAGGTGGGTGCGGCCACGAAGATCGATGTCGAGAACTGGAAGATCGCTCGCAAGATCTCCGGTTCAGCCATCAACATGAACAACCCGCACAACATGTGGACCGACAAGAACTACAAGTACCTGTACCAGACGGAATGGTTCGACGACGAGCTGTCCGTCTTCGAGCGGGAGAGCGGCAAGCACGTTCGTACGGTCAAGGTGGGACCAGACCCCTCCCACGTGATGACCCGGACCGACACGGACGAGGTGCAGGTGGCCATCAACGGTGGCACCGATGTCGTGGAGCTCACGCCGGGCGCCACGAAGATCGATCGGCGCATACCAGTCGGCCCGCAGAGCCAGGAGGCCATGCCGCAGCACCCGCATGCGTTCTGGCTCAGCCATGACGGAAAGACGACGGTCACCCCGAACGTCAATCCGTACGACGCCACCATCGTCGACAACGAGTCAGGGACGTGGCGCAAGGCACCAACCGGTGAGTTGCCGATCGCCACGGGCATGACCCCCGACTCGTCGAGGGCATACCTGGCGGACTTCCTCGGCGCAAGCATCTCGTGTATCTCCATCGCGGAGGACGCGTGTATGCAGGATGGCGAACTGGTGACCAACAGCAGCATCGACCTGTGGGAGAACTACGACCCGATCTCGGGGCCCACGGGCGGTCCATTCGGTGGCCTCACCATCCAGCTCCCGGTGAGCCCGGACGGTAAGGCGCTGCTGGCGGCCAACACCTACAGCGGCACGGTCTCCGTGATCGACCCGTCGACGAACGAAGTGGTCAAGGACCTGCCGTGTAACGCCGGCTGTCACGGCATCAACTTCGGTGCCAAGAAGGGCGGCGGTTACTACGGCTACGTGTCCAACAAGTTCTCCAACGCGGCACAGGTGATCGACATCGACCCGAACATGGATGGCGACATCTCTGACGCCACCATCGCTGGGCAGCTCGTGATGTCGCAGGAGCCTGGCACCGCGATGGAAGACACCATCACGGGTCAGGACGGCATGGGCGGACAGGGTGTGTTGCCTGTCCCGATTGTCTACAACGGCTGGTCGCAGCAGGTTCCCGCCGGTTGGCGGGAGAAGCTGACCTGCGAGCAGCTCAACCCGATTGATCCAGACGCCTGCTCGTAGGCATCTGAACGCGGCCCGGGGCATCGCCCTGCCCCGGGCCGCACCCTCGATGAACAGAGTCTCCATGAACGGTCCCTGTTCAGGGCCGCCTCCTTCATTCGTGCATTCGTGACTGGTCGTCCCGGCCTTGCCATCCCCAGGGAGTCCCACCATGGCGCTCTGCCAGTCCCGCCTTCCCCGCTATGTCACTCTCGTACTCACCGTGCTAGCCACTGTGCTCGCCACGATGGCCGCGACCATGCTCGGCGTCCTCGTGATGGCCGAACCCGCCGCGGCCCGCGTCTCGATCGTGCCCGGCACGGTGAAGGGCGGAGGAACGGAGACGTTCGCCATCCGGCTCGCCAACGAGCGGCAGGACACGTCGACGAACCGGCTCGCGCTCGTCTTTCCCGACGACACACCGATCTCGATCGTCGAGGTCACCCCCGTGAAGGGCTGGACGGTGAGCATCTCGACAAGGCCGCTGAACCCGCCGGCCGAGGTCGAGGGTCGGGCCGTCCGCGAGGTCGCCGAGTCCATCGTGTGGGAAGGCGGCCGCGTCGGCCCTGGCCAGTTCGAGCAGTTCCTCGTCACGCTGGGGCCGCTTCCTCGCCACGGCCGCCTCGCCCTCGAAGCGACCCAGACGTACGCGAACGGCGACACCGACATGTGGCCCGACGCCTCGGCATCCAGTCAGCAGAACCCCGTGGCGCCGGCCATCACCATCGGCGCGGGAAGGGTCGACACCCCGTCCGCGAGCCCGCCGGCGGACGACGCCGCAGCCGTCAAGTCGGCCGACGACTCCGCCGACCGAGGCGACTCTGCCCAAAGCGCCGGTGAGTCGGGCGGGCAGTCCGACGACGACATCCTGACCCTGCTGCTCGTCCTGGTACTGGCCTGCATCGGGGTGATCTTCGGGATCGCTCTCGTCCGGCAGGTGCGAACGCACCGGAGCGCCTCATCCGGCGAAGCTACGGACGATGCCGACCAGCCGGACAGTGCCGACCAGGCGGGCGACACCGACCACGCGCATCACGCGGACCACGCGGCCGATCCGGCGGACGAGGCGGGAACGGCGGCGGCGACCGAGGCGAGCACCCGATGACACTTGTCCAGAGTCGAGGCCGAAGGGCCTCGGCGCAGGGCACGCGTACACCGTCGCTCGTCGGGCGAGCCATCGCGGTCTCGTTGCTGGTACTCGGGTGCTGGGCCGCGTTGCTCGTGGTGGCGTCGCCATCCACCGGCGACGCCGTGCTGCGATCCACCTCGCCGGGTAACGGCGAGACCGCGCGGCCGGAGCGTCTGCTGCTCACCTTCGACCGGCCCGTTCCCGCGGGGTTCGTCACCGTCCGTATGACCGACCCGTACCGCAGGGAGGTCGTCCTCGACCGTCCGAGCAGAGTGGACGGTCGCGCCGACACGATCTCCGTGCCGATGCCGAGGACGCGGTTCGCCGGCACGTACGCCGTGGCGTGGAGCCTGCCGTCCAGCCAACTGGAACCCGTCGGCGGCACGTTCACCTTCGACTTCGTGTCCCGGAGCCGGGAGCATCCGGCCCCACGGATCGAGACCGAACCGAGCACGGTCATCGTGGTGGTCTGCACGCTGGCTCGGTTCGCCGCGTTCGCGGCTATGGTCGTGCTCGTCGGCGCCGTGTTCTTCGTCGCCGTCATCTGGCCGGCCGGTGCCCGTCGTGTCCGCCGCCTGATCACCTACGCCTGGCTCGGGCTCGTCGCCGCCACGCTCGCGGTTCTCGTGTCGTACGGACCCTATGCGGCCTGGGCACCGCTGACCGACGCTCTCGACCCCGCGCTCCTGGTAGCCACCTTCCAGTCGGAGCAGGGCGCCGCGTTGCTCGCGCGGCTGTTGGTGCTCGTGCTGGCCGGGTTCGCCGTTGCGGAGCTGGTTGCCGCCCGGCCGCCCGAGACCACAGGGGAGCTGTGGCTGCGAGGCGGCGGTGTCCTTGGCTGCACGGCAGCGCTCGCGGCCACCTGGGCCCTCCCGGGTCACACCACGTCCGCGCTCGGGCCGCTCGAGGTGGCCGTCGACATCGTGCACCTCACCGCGTTCGGAGTCTTGGTCGGTGGCCTGGTGCTGTCGTGCGCGGCGCCGCTGCGCAACCGCGAGGTCACCGACGCACGCGAAGCGGGTGCCCGGTTCTTCCGCGTCGCGCTGGTGTGCGTCGGCGTGCTCGTGCTCACCGGCGGCTACCAGAGTTGGCGCCAACTCGGTGGCCTCGACGCGGTGACCGCCACCCCGTCCGGCTGGCTGCTCATCGCAAGGACCGCGCTGGTGGTCGCACTCGCGGCGGTCTGCGTCGCGGGCCGCTGGTGGCTGCGCCGGCGCGACGACTGGCCGCGGCATGGTCCGGGCAAGCGACGTCAGCCGGTCGCTCCGACCAAGGGTTTTCGCCGGCTCATGGCGGTCGAGGCCGGGGTCGCCGGAACCTTCCTGGCCGTGACGGCACTCCTCGTGGCCGTCCAGCCCGGGCTGCTCCCGGCGACCGGCGCACAGCGGCCGGTCACACAGGGATCGGCCACACAGGGGTCGGCCACACAGGGGTCGGCCACACAGGGGTCGGCACACACGCTTCCCGCCCCGGCACGGCTCGCGTTCGACACCGGCGGCCCCGGCGGAAAGGGCTGGCTGGATCTGGTCGTCGTCCCCGCCACTGTCGGCGAGAACACTCTGCACTTCTCGGTGCTCGACCGGAAAGGCGCTCCCAAAGACGGCAGCGCGGTCAAGGCCGTCCTCAAGCAAACAGGCGGTACGGGCAGGTCGGTGCGGGTGACGAGCCAGGAGGTCGCACCGGGCCACCTGGTCAGCACCGCGACCATCCCGGCCCGCGGGGAGTGGGAGCTCGCGCTGACCATCCAGTCCGTCGGCGGGCATCGGCAAACCCTCACCGGCGTCGTGGACGTCGGCTGACGGCTGTCCCGCCAGGGCACACAGAAGGAGTTCACGTTGTCCACATCGGACGCCGCTCAGGACACCGCTCGGCAGGTCCGGCGGCCGGCCTCCCACACCAGGAAACCGCGACCCGCCGACACGCGCACCGTCGTCCGCGTGCTTGCCCGCCGGCTGCACTTCCTGGCCGGGATCTTCGTCGCGCCGTTCCTCGTGGTGCTGTGCCTCACCGGTCTGCTCTACGTGTTCACCCCGCAGATCCACGACAGCCTGTACCACTCGATGTTGTACGTCCAGAACGCCGACGGCAGACCACACCCGATGTCGCACCAGGTCGAGGCAGCACTCACCGCACATCCGGAGGCCACCGTTCGGGCAGTCATGCCGCCGCCCGCACCGGACCGCACCACACGAGTCCTGCTGTCGGTGCCCGACCTGGACGACTCCGGCGAGCCTGGCGCGACCCGGACGGTGTTTGTGGATCCCTACACCGGCTACCTCAACGGTGAGCTGACCACGGTCGCCAACCAGCTACCCGCCAACACCTGGCTTCGCGATCTCCACAGCAACCTGCACCTCGGCGACGCCGGACGGCTGTACTCCGAGCTCGCCGCCAGCTGGCTGCCGTTCATCGCCCTCGGTGGCGTGGCCGTGTGGCTCCTCCAGCCGGGCCGCAGACGGCGGTGGGGTGAGCTGCTCAGGCCCTCGACCCGCAGCAAGGCGGAACGGTTGCGCCTGCTGGGCGTGCACGGCCCGGTCGGGCTCTGGTTGGCCATCGGCCTGCTCCTCCTGGGTCTCAGCGGGTTGACCATGTCCCAGTTCGCGGGCGGTCGTACGCAGCAGGCGGTCGACCCACTCGACGCGCGAGCTCCGGCGCTCACGGGAGCCCCCGTCGACGTGCCGGCGAACGCCGACCGGATCGGCATCGACGAGGCGCTGGCCGTCGCCGCGGCGGAGGGGCTCGGTGGTGAGTTGGTGGTGACTCTCCCCGCCGCGGAGAGTCGGCCGTACACCGCCGCCGAGAGGTCGGTCGGCCTGCCCCTCCGGCACGACAGCATCGCGATCCATCCCTCCTCCGGGAAGGTGATCGAACGGATCGGCTGGAGCGACTACCCGCTGGGCGCCAAGCTCGCGACCATCGGCGTCGAGTTCCACACCGGCAGGCTGTTCGGACTCGCCAACCAGATCATCGTGGCGCTGCTGGCGCTCGGCGTGATCGCGTTGGCCTGGCTCGGCTACCGGATGTGGTGGACGCGCAACCCCTACAAGGACCCGTGGGCGTCAGCGCCTCCGCCGGCGTGGCGGCAGCTGCCGCGGACCGTCCTGGCTGGCGTCGTGGTGGCCGCCGCCGTGCTCGGCTGGCTGCTGCCGGTCTTCGGCGTGAGCCTGGTCGGCTTCGTGGTCGTCGACGCGGTGATCAACGCGATCCGGCGGCGTCGACAGTCGCTCCGCACCCGGGCGGCGCTGACCGCGGGTACCGTCAGTGCCGGTGCCACGGCCCTGGTACGGCGACTCCGTAGGCGTCCGGCAACGGTGGCAGCGGGGTCGGCCGCCCTGGTTGCCTCCGTCGTCCTCGTGCTCTCCGTCCTGTGGCCCTTCGGCGCGCGAGAGATCGGCGAGGCGCTACCCGCACCGGCGCCCACCCGCCCGGCCGTACCACCGGAGAGCCGCGAGCCGACTCCCACGGAGTCGGTGACAGGGCCCACACCGACGCCCGAACGGACACGACCGGGCTCGGAGCCCGCCGCGGACTGGTCGCCGCCGGTCACGCGGCCGAACCGGGACCCCGGCGCACCCGGGCCAGCCGGGACGCCTACGCCGACCGCGACCGAGCAACCCCCCACGTCCGCGCCGAGTCCGTCGCCGACCGCGCCGGAACCACCACCGAGCCCGTCGCCCACGTCACCGAGCCCCACTCAGCCGCCCAGTCCGCCACCGCCCGACAGTCCCCCACCGCCCGACAGTCCGACGCCGTGCACGGTTCGGATCGCTGACCTGTGCGTCATCGTCGACCTCCCCTGGTGAGGACACCGCGCATGCTCACTGGGGGCGGATTGCGGGGGGCGAACATTTACCGCACAACGCACGGCTGGCTCATTGAGAGCGAATCTAACATTCCGGCAATAAGCCCTTATTACCGTTTCCTCTACGCGGCATCGACGCCCACGTCCACCGGAAAGGCATTTGGAAAGGTCGGAGCTTTGATGATGCCCAAGATCACCTATTGTCAGCAGGACGGCTCCGCGATGTCCTTCGATGTGCGCACGGGGATGTCGGTCATGGAGGCGGCGCTGGAAGGCGGCGTCGATGGCATCGTCGCCGAGTGCGGCGGCAACCTCATCTGTGCCACGTGCCATGTCTACGTCAACCCCGAACAGCTCGACAGGCTGCCCGAGATGCGCATCGACGAGGACGCGATGCTCGACAACACCGCGAGCCCTCGCGAAGCCAACAGTCGGCTGTCCTGCCAGCTGCGGGTCACAGGCGAGTTCGATGGTCTCATCGTCACCGTTCCCGAGGAGCAGACGTGACCACCGAGCGAACCCGACGCAGTGAGCGGAGTGGCTGGCGATGCGCAGCGAGCCGTCCGCGGAGCGAACGAGGAGCGGTGAGCGAACAATGAGCACCGTCGTGATCGTGGGTGCCGGGCAGGCGGGCTACCAGGTGGCCGCGTCGCTGCGGGACAAGGGATATCGGGGCCGCGTCGTCCTGGTCGGCAATGAACCGGGCATCCCCTACCAACGGCCTCCGCTGTCCAAGGCGTACCTCACTGGAGCGCTGGCTGACGCCAGGCTCGCGCTGCGTCCGATGACGTTCTATGCCAAGCACGACATCGAACTGGTGGCCGGGCACGCGGTCGGCATCGACCGCGAGTGCCACCGACTCCGCCTCGCCGACGGCCGCGAGCTGGAGTACGGGCATCTCGTCCTTGCCACCGGCACCCGCAATCGGGAGCTGTCCGTTCCGGGTGCCCGGCTCGACGGCGTACTCGGCCTGCGTACCAAGGCCGACGCCGACCGCATCCGCCAACGGCTGGGCACCGCCCGCGACATCGTGGTGATCGGCGGCGGCTTCATCGGACTGGAGTTCGCCGCGTCAGCGGCGAAGCTCGGGCTGACGGTGACGGTCGTCGAGGTGGCGGACCGGGTGATGCGGCGGGCGGTGTCGCCGGTGGTGTCCCAGCACTACGAAGCCTTGCACGAGCGGCATGGCAATCGCGTGGTGCGCGGTGTCCCGGTGGCCGGCCTGCACGGCACGCAGCACGTGACGGCGGTCGAGCTCGCGGACGGCACCGTGCTGCTGGCAGGCGTCGTCGTGGTGGGAATCGGTGTGGTGCCCAACACCGAGCTCGCCGCGGAAGCCGGACTGGCCGTCGACAACGGAGTCGTCGTCGACACCCACATGTCCACGTCGGACCCCGATATCTCCGCGATCGGCGACTGCGCCGCCTATCCCAGCAGGCACACCGGCCGCCATGTCCGCCTGGAGTCGGTGCAGAACGCCGTCGACCACGCCAGGTGCCTGGCCGCCCGTCTCACAGGTACCGCCGAGCCCTACACGTCACTGCCGTGGTTCTGGAGTGAGCAGTTCGACGCCAGACTCCAGATCGCCGGCATCTCGGACGGTTACGACAATGCGGTCGTACGCGGCGATCCCACGGAAGGCGCCTTCTCGGTGTTCTGCTTCCGTGGGGAGCGGTTGGTCGCCGTCGAGTCGGTCAACCGCGTGCCTGACCACATGGCTGCTCGCCGTCTGCTGGCGGCCGGCCGGTCACTCCGCCCGGCCGACGTCGTGGACAGCTTCGACCTCAGGAGCTACGCGGCGGCGTCGTAGGGGCATCGGGCTACGACGACGACGGGTCACCGGGGAAGACCAGCACCTTGCTCGCGCCGTCGGTTCCCCTCGCCAGTGCCTCGAACGCGGTCGGCGCCTCCGCCAGGCCCACCCGGCCCTCGACCAGCCGGGCCAGCTCCGGCGGCGCCGTCGCCACCCAGGCAGCCGTTTCGCGGAAGTGGTCGGCCGTGTAGCAGTAGCTGCCGATGAGGGTGCGTTCCTCGATACTCACGTCGTACGCGGGAATGCTCACCTGCGGCTCGTGCATGCCGACCAGCACCACCCGCTCGCCCGGCGCACATACGGTCAAGGCGTCGGTGAGGGAACGCGACGACCCCACCGCGTCCACGACCAGGCTCGGTGGGCCGCCGAGCGCGGCCGCGGCATCGTCGGCGAGCGAGTCACCAGCAGCCGGGTCGATGGTCGCCA
Organism: Actinopolymorpha sp. B9G3; assembly: GCF_040120725.1. NCBI lineage: Bacteria > Bacillati > Actinomycetota > Actinomycetes > Propionibacteriales > Actinopolymorphaceae > Actinopolymorpha > Actinopolymorpha sp. B9G3. The sequence goes on from NZ_JBEEAB010000011.1 coordinate 93,273, forward strand.
CACCCACGTCGGCGAGCAGCGAACGGCGTCCGGCGTGCGGCTCGGAGACGACAAGTCCGCCGGCACCAAGCCGCCGGGCGGCCAGCGCGCACGCCTGCCCGATGGGCCCGCCGCCGACGACGAGCACCCGGTCGCCCGGCCCGCATCCGCCACGGACGACGGCATGCTGGCCGACCGCGAGCGGTTCGACCAGGGCGCCGTACTCGGCCGGCATGTCCTCGGGGAGGGGCACGGCGTTGCCGGCCGGGACCGCCATGAGTTCGGCGAACGCCGAGCTGTACGCCGGATCCACGCCGATGATGCGCTTGACGGGGCAGCGGTAGTCCAGCCCCGCGCGGCAGGCGGCACAGGTGCCGCACGCGAGCACGGGGTGGACGGTCACCAGCGTCCCCACCGGCGGCGCGGCCACGTCCGGCCCGACCGCGGCGATTCGGCCGACGGTCTCGTGCCCCATGACCTGTCCGGGAAAGCGACGGCCGTTCTCCCCGGTGAAACCGTGCACGTCGGACCCACAGATTCCGGTGGAGACGACGCCCACGACCACCTCACCGGGGCCCGCGACAGGATCCGGCCGCTCCTCGACCGCGATCTCCCAGGGGCCACGAAAGACAAGTGCGCGCACGAGGACCCTCCCGCGGTTCGACGTCGCCGGCACCATACCCATCGGCGCGCCGGCTCATGAAAGGGCGGTCAGCCGGCTGACCGACCTGCGGCAACCGTCCGTCCGGTTCCGGTCGGTTCGGCGACGTCCAGGACGTACGCCTCCACGCGCCGGGCGGCGCGTCGTGTCAGTCGCCCAGGTGGGCCCGCCAGCGGTCAGTGTCACGGGGATCGTGGCGGCGCAGCTGCTGGGTGCGCCGGACGAGCGCGCGTCCGGCCACGCGATCGGAGATGACGCCGTACGCGCGTGCCTGGACGAGCAGGTTCCCCAACGCGGTCGCCTCGACCGGGCCGGCCACCACGGGCCGCCCACAGGCGTCGGCGGTGAGCTGGCAGAGGAGGGTGTTGAGGGCGCCGCCGCCGACGATGTGGACGACGTCGACCTGGGCGCCGGAGAGTCGCTCGGCCAGTCCCACGTTGCGCGCGTGCGCGAGCGCGAGGCTGTCGATGACGCACCGCGTGAGCGCCGCGGGGGTGGTCGGCTCCGGTTGGTTCGTCCGCCGGCAGTACGCGCGGATGCGTCCGGGCATGTCACCCGGAGCGAGGAACTCCTCGGACTCGGCGTCGACGACGCTGCGCAGTGGCGGCTCGGTCTCGGCGGCCGCGAGCAACCCCTCGAGACTCACCTGCTCACCCGACTCCTGCCAGTGGCGCAGGCTTTCCTGCAACAGCCACAGCCCCATCACGTTTCGCAGGTACCGCACGGTGCCGTCGACGCCCACCTCGTTGGTGAAGTTGGCGGCGAGACTGTCCGCGGACAGGACGGGCGCGGGTAGCTCCACCCCGACCAGAGACCAGGTGCCGCACGAGATGTACGCGAAATGCTCACCCTCGGCCGGCACCGCTGCGACCGCGGAGGCGGTGTCGTGCGACGCGACCGCCGTCACCCGCAACCCGTCGTTGACACCCAGTGCCGAACGCACGTGCGGCAGCAGTGTGCCGACAGGCTCGCCCGGTTCGCGCAAGGGCGGGAAGATCCGCCGTGGCAGGTCCAGCTTGGCGATGAGGTCGTCGGACCAGCCCGACCTTGTGACGTCGTACAGCTGGGTGGTGGAGGCGTTCGTGCGTTCCGCCCCGATCGTGCCGGTGAGGCGGTGGCACAGCAGGTCGGGGATCATCAGCATCGCCGCCGCCCGGGCAAGGTCGTCCGGTTGTTCCGCGAGCAGCTGGTAGGCGGTGTTGAACGCCATGAACTGCAGGCCGGTCCTCGCGTAGATCTCGGCGTCGCCGAGCTGCGCGCGGACGCGTTCCATCACGCCCGCGGTGCGCCCGTCCCGGTAGTGCGCCGGCGGCGCGATCAGCGCGCCCGACTCGTCGAGCAGACCGTAGTCGACGCCCCACGAGTCGATGCCGACCGACTCCAGCCGCGACGCGTCAGGAAGGGCCGCGGCCGTCTCTGTGGCGGCTCGGATCCCAGCCAGGATGCCGTCCCACAAGGCGTCCAGGTCCCAGGACAGCCGGCCGGCCGCCTCGATCGGCTCGTTCGCGAACCGGTGGACGACCTTCGCCGTCAACGTGTCCTGGCCGACGTGTCCGAGCAGCACCCGCCCACTCGACGCGCCGAGGTCGACGGCCGCGGCGGTCAGCGTCTTCTGCCTGGCTTGAGCGGTCGGTGAGGCCTGCGGGGCGTTCGTCGTCGGGCTGTCCATCCGAACTCACCGCAGGAAGGCAGCGGCAACGCCACTGTCGACCGGGACGTGCAGACCGGTCGTGCGCGAGAGATCACCCGCCACCAGAGCGACGACCGCCGCCGCGACGTGCTCGGGCAGGACCTCCCGTTTCAGCAGGGTGCGCTGGGCGTAGTACTCGCCGAGCTTCTCCTCCGGTACGCCGTAGACGGCCGCCCGCTGGGCACCCCAGCCGGAGGCGAAGATGCCGGAGCCACGGACGACGCCATCAGGGTTGATGCCGTTGACCCGGATGCCGTGCTCTCCCAACTCGGCGGCCAGCAGCCGCACCTGGTGTGCCTGATCGGCCTTCGCGGCGCCGTAGGCGACGTTGTTGGGTCCGGCGAAGACGCCGTTCTTGCTGGAGATGTAGACGATGTCGCCGCCCATGTCCTGGTCGATCAGGAGAGCGGCGGCGGCCCTCGCCACCAGGAACGACCCGCGCGCCATCACGTCGTGCTGCAGGTCCCAGTCGGCAGTCGTCGTTTCCAGCAAGGACTTCGAGATCGACAGGCCGGCGTTGTTGACGACGAGATCGACCCCGCCGAAGGCGAGAACCGCACTGTCAAGGGCAGCTTGCACCTGGTTCTCGTCGGTGACGTCGACCGTCACCGATGCCGCGACGTCCGTGCTGCCGATGCCTTCGGCGACCGTCGCCGCCGTCTCGGCGTTCATGTCGGCGACGACGACGCATGCGCCTTCGGCAGCGAGCCGTTCGGCGATGGCCTTGCCGATGCCCGAGCCGCCGCCGGTGACGAACGCCACCCGCGTCGCGAGCGGTTTGGGCTTGGGCATCCTCGCCAGCTTGGCCTCTTCGAGGATCCAGTACTCGATCCGGAACTTCTCGCGTTCCTCGATCGGCTGGTAGGTCGAGATCGCCTCGGCGCCCCCCATGACGTTGATCGCGTTGACGTAGAACTCGCCGGCCACCCGCGCGGTCTGCTTGTCCTTGCCGAAGCTGAACATGCCGACGCCAGGAACGAGGACGATCGCCGGATCGGCGCCGCGCATGGCCGGTGTGGCGGAGTCGGCGTACCGCTCGTAGTAGGCGCGGTAGTCCTCGCGGTAGGCGGCGTGCAACTCCCTCAGGCGAGCGGTCACGTCTTCCAGCGGCGCAGAAGGCGGGAGGTCGAGCACCAGCGGGCGGACCTTCGTCCGCAGGAAATGGTCCGGGCACGACGTGCCAAGGGCGGCGAGGCGCGGATGTTCCTTGCGGGCGAGGAAGTCAAGCACGGCGTCAGAGTCGGTGTAGTGGCCGAGCTGCGGACGGTCGGAGGAGGCGAGTCCGCGGACGAACGGAAGGAGCGCCGCCGCCCGCGCCCTGCGTTCACCTTCGGGAAGCGGTTCGTAGCCGGCGACGACCGGCCCGAACGGGTCAGGGCGCCCGTGCTCGTCAAGGTAGCGTTGACAGGCTTGGATGATCTCCAGCGAGTTGGCCTCGCACGCCTCGGAGGTGGCACCCCACGCCGTGATGCCGTGACCGCCCAGGATCACCCCGATGGCTTCCGGATGCGCGGCCTTGATCTTCGCGATGTCCAGGCCCAGTTGAAATCCTGGGCGCCGCCACGGCACCCACGCGACCCGGGAGCCGAAGCACTCCTTGGTCAGCGCCTCACCGTCAGCGGCCGTCGCGAAGGCGATACCGGCGTCAGGGTGGAGATGGTCGACGTGCGCGGCGTCGACGAGCCCGTGCATCGCGGTGTCGATCGATGGTGCCGCCCCGCCCTTGCCGTGCAGGCAGAAGTCGAACGCCGCCACCATGTCGTCCTCGCGTTCGACCCCTTCGTAGACCTCGGTCAGGGCCCGCAGCCGGTCGAGCCGCAGGACCGCGAGACCCTTCTCCGTCAGGGTTCCGAGGTCGCCTCCCGAACCCTTGACCCACAGCAGCTCGACATCGGCGTTCGTCACCGGATCGGTGGCCGTCGCCTTGCACGACGCGTTTCCGCCCGCGTAGTTGGTGTTGCGCGGGTCCGCGCCGAGTCGGTGGCTGCGATCGAGCAGTCGCGCGACGTCGGGATGCGTGGCGGACCCACCGGGACGCGTGGCGGACCCCGCCACCGAAGGTACGTCCGGCACCTCAGGCACCTCAGGCACCCCAGCCGGCCGCCTGGCCGTCCTTGCGTTCGATCTTGACGCGTTCGGCGTGCCCGGACCCGCGGTAGGCCGCGATCGGGTCCGGGTCGATGCCCATCTCCTCACGTACCTCACGCAGGAGCGGTCGCACATCGGTGTTGTAAGCGTCCATGACGACCGCGTTGGCACCGAGCACGTCGCCGTTCGCCTGGGCTTCGGCCAGCGCGGCGGAGTCCACCAGCAGCGCCTTGGCGGTCGCTTCCTGGACGTTCATCACCGAACGGATCATCGCCGGGACCTTGGGCTCGAGGTTGTGGCACTGGTCGAGCATGAAGGCGACGTTGGCGGACGCGTCCAGCGCACCCGCCTGAACGATCTCGTGCATGATGCGGAACAGTTGGAACGGATCCGCCGCCCCGACCATGAGGTCGTCGTCGGCGTAGAACCTCGAGTTGAAGTGGAACCCGCCGAGCTTGCCCTGGCGGAGCAGGAACGCCACGATGAACTCGATGTTGGTGCCCGGTGCGTGGTGCCCGGTGTCCACCAACACCTGCGCCTTGTCGCCGAGGGTGACGCAGTGGGCATATGACGTTCCCCAGTCGGGAAGGTCCGTCGCATAGAACGCCGGCTCGAAGAACTTGTACTCCACCAGCATCCGCTGACTGTCGCCGAGCCGGTCATAAGCCGAGCCCAATGCCTGCGCAAGGCGATCTTGACGCGCACGGAGAGAGTCCTGGCCGGGATAGTTGAGCCCGTCGGCGAACCACAGGCTGAGGATGGACGATCCCGTCGCGTCCATGATGTCGACGCACTCCAGCAGGTGGTCGACGGCCTTCCTACGTACGGCCGGATCGGGGTGGCACACGCTGCCGAGCTTGTAGTCGTCCTCCTGGAAGACGTTCGGGTTGATCGCCCCCAGCGCGATTCCCATATCTTTGGCGTGCTTGGCGAGATCGGCGTAGTCATCCACCCGGTCCCACGGGATGTGCAGGGCGACACTGGGAGCGACACCGGTCAGGGTGTGCACGAGAGCGGCGTCATCGACCTTTTCGTAGGCGTTTCGCGGCACGCCCTCCTGAGCGAACACCTTGAACCGCGTCCCCGAGTTCCCGTAGGCCCACGACGGTGTCTCGATGTGTTGGGCACGCAGAGCGGCCTTGACACTGTCGACCATGACACTGGCGTTCGTCGTCATTGCCTCGCCTCTCTTAGGAGAAACACCGTCCGTCAGAAGCTCAGTCGAGGTGGAAGACCTCGTCGAGCGAGCGCATGTCCGTGTCGGCGCTTCCCGAATCAAGGTCCTCGAAGAACTCGGCCATTTCCGCCTGCCAGCGACGGTTCACGTCGCGCTCCGCCATACCCGCACGGGCCGCCTCGAAGTCCTCGGTCTCCAGATATCCGACCAGGAGGCCGTCATCGGTGAGGAAGAGCGAGTAGTTGCGCCACCCGGTCTCGCGCAGGGCGTCCTGCATCTCGGGCCAGACATGCCGATGCCGCTCGCGGTACTCGTCGAGTCGGTCGCGCTTGACTCGCAGAAGGAAACACACGCGCTGCACGAGCCTGCTCCCCTCTTCCAGGTCGACGGGCGGCTGCCCACCCCTCCCAGCACTGCCCAACCGCACGGTCTGAATCGTTTCACGAATGGTAGGGAGCGCCACTGGGAGGGTCAACAGCAGGGTCCCGGAGAGGACAGACCAGATCCGGCAGCGCCGGGCGGGGGTGCGACAGTGCCGGCGTACCCTCCGGTTCGGCGCCACCCACCTGGCACCATCGTGTCCTGACGTCGACGAATCCCGCGCGACCAGGTGTGGACACGGCCGGGTCGGCACAAGGTTGGAGCAGCTGGTGAACGTACAACCACGCATCCCGATCGGACGCCCGGTCACCTTCGCCATTCTCGGCGCTGGCAACCGCGGCTCGGTGTATGCCAACTGGGCGGCCGCTCATCCCGACCGGGCCCGTGTCGTCGCCGTCGCCGAACCACGCGACCACCACCGCGCGGCGCTCGCAGAACGCCACGGTATCCCGCCGGAGCACACGTACTCGTCCTGGCAGGACCTCATCGCCGCCGACAAGATGGCCGATGCCGCCATCGTCGCGACCCAGGACGCCGAGCACGTCGAACCCGCCGTCGCCCTCGCCAACCAGGGCTACCACCTGCTCGTGGAGAAGCCGATGGCCCCTGACGAGGAGGGCTGTCGCACCCTCGTCCAGGCCGTGCGCTCCGCCGGGGTGGAGTTCGGGGTCTGCCACGTCCTGCGCTACACGCCGTACACCAGACTTCTCAAGCAGGTGGTGGATTCCGGCCGTATCGGTGCCATCACCAGCGTCCAGCACCTCGAACCGGTGGGCTACTGGCATCAGGCCCATTCCTACGTCCGTGGGAACTGGCGCCGGGAGGACCAGTCGTCCTCGATGCTGCTGGCGAAGTCATGCCACGACATCGACTGGCTGCGCCACGTCATCGGACGGCCGATCGAACGGGTGTCGAGTTTCGGGACACTCTCGCACTTCACGCCGGAGCATCGGCCCGTCGGCGCGGCCGACCGGTGCCTCGACTGCGCGGTCGAGTCCGCCTGCGCCTACTCGGCGAAGCGGATCTATCTCGGCATGATCGAGCGTGGCCACACCGGCTGGCCGATCCTCGTCGTCACCAGCGACCTGACCGAAGCGGGCGTTACCCAGGCTCTTCGCGACGGCCCCTACGGACGTTGTGTCTACGCCTGCGACAACGACGTCGTGGACCACCAGGTGGTGGCGCTCGAGTTTGCCGGCGGAGTCACGGGAACCTTCACCATGACCGGGTTCAGTGCACCGGGACATCGACGTACGCAGATCTTCGGTACGCGGGGCAGCATCGACGGTGACGGCGAGAAGATCCGGGTGTTCGACTTCCTGACCGACGAGACCGAGGAACTGTCGGTCGAGTCGCTGGGCTCCGACGCGGGGTCGGGACACGGCGGCGGCGACGCGGGTCTGATGGAGGCCTTCACGCAGGCGCTCGCCACGGGTGACTCGTCGTTCATCAGCTCCGGCGCACTCGAGTCGCTCGAGACTCACCTCGCGGTCTTCGCCGCCGAACGCGCCCGCCATGCCCGCACCGTCGAACCCGTCCCCAACTGACCCTCGAGCCCCAGCCCCCAGCCCCAGCCCCGTCCCCAGCCCCGCCCCCGTCTTCCCGCCGACGCCCGGTGATCATGATCGTGATCAGGTAGGTTTTTGGGGCCTATCGCCCGATCTTCTTTCATGATCATGAGAGCTCGGCCTTCGCCGGGGCGCGTCCATCCCCGGACAGTAGGCACCGTTGAGGTGAATCCGGGGTTAGAACCACTTGTGGCGGTCTGAGAGGATCGGCTTTTACATCGATGTAGGAGCTTGCCTCCCGCACCTTGAGGAGCTGCCGTGCCAGACGAAGCCCCGCGGGCCACCACGGACGACGCCGCCCAACCGTCGCACTCCGGCGACTGCCCCCGTCCCGAGTACCCCCGTCCACAGTTCGTACGCCCGGACTGGCTGAACCTCAACGGACCTTGGCAGTTCGAGATCGACCGGGGCGACACCGGGCTCGAACGCGGGCTCGCGGAGCGGGATCTCGCGTCCGAGATCACCGTGCCGTTCTGCCCGGAGTCCGAGCTGTCGGGAATCGGTGACGTCGACTTCCTCCACGCCGTCTGGTACCGCCGGACGATCCAGGTCCCCGACAGCTGGGCCGGCCGCACGGTCCTCCTGCACTTCCAGGCCGTCGACTACGACACGACCGTCTGGGCGGACGGCGTCGAGGTGGCCCGCCATCGGGGCGGCTGGACTCCGTTCACAGCCGATCTCGGCCAGGTCGCAGGGCAGGAGATCACCCTCGTCGTTCGGGCCCGCGACCCCAAGGACGGGCCGCTCCCGCGCGGCAAACAGTCCGACCGCTACGGCAACTACAGCTGCCTCTACACCCGGACCACCGGCATCTGGCAGACGGTCTGGCTGGAACCGGTTCCACAGTCCCACCTCGGCCGCCCTCGGATCACTCCCGACCTCGCCGGCGGGGCGTTCCATCTCGACGTCCCGGTCACCGGCGGATCCCGTCGCGGCCTCGCCGTCAAGGCCCGCTTGTCAGACGACACGGGTGAGATCACCACCGAGCGCATCCGTGCCGACCTCGACTTCGGCGTACGCCTGACTCTGCGAATTCCGGAGTCCCGGCAGCGGACATGGTCACTCGACGACCCGTTCCTCTACGACATCGCCCTCGAACTCGTCGACGAGGACGACACCATCGTCGACGCCGCGGCGACCTACGCCGGCCTTCGCTCGGTGACCATTGACGGCAAGGCGATCCTGCTCAACGGCCATCCGGTGTTCCAGCGACTGGTTCTCGACCAGGGCTACTACCCGGACGGCATCCTCACCGCGCCGAGCGACGCCGCGCTGGTCGCCGACATCGAACTGTCCAAAGCCGCCGGCTTCAACGGCGCACGCCTTCACCAGAAGGTCTTCGAGGAACGCTTCCTCTACCACGCCGACCGGCTCGGGTACCTCTGCTGGGGAGAGTTCGGCGACTGGGGCGCCAACGCCGGCAGAGAAGGCGACAACCAACAACCCGGTGCCACCTACATCACCCAGTGGCTCGAGGCCGTCGAGCGTGACTACTCTCACCCGTCGATCGTCGGCTGGTGCCCGCTCAACGAAACCCGGCAGTGGTTGCACGACAAGGTGACGGTGCTGGACGACGTCACACGCGGGATGTTCCTTGCCACCAAGGGCGCAGACCAGTCCCGGCCGGTCCTGGACGCCTCCGGCTACTCCCACCGCGTCCGCGAGACCGATGTCTACGACTCCCACAACTACGAACAGGATCCGGCGAAGTTCGGCAAGGCCATGGCAGGTCTGGCGGAGGACCAGCCCTACACCAATGCCGGTGGCGCCGACCGGCCATGGTCGATCTCGTACGCCGGACAACCCTATTTCTGCAGCGAGTTCGGCGGAATCTGGTGGAACCCCGACGCGGGGCCGGACGAGGACTCCTGGGGATACGGCGAACGGCCACGGACTCTGGAGGAGTTCTACTCCCGTTTCGAGGGGTTGGTCGCCGTGCTCCTGGACGACCCGAACATGTTCGGCTACTGCTACACCCAGCTGACCGATGTCTACCAGGAGCAGAACGGCGTCTATCTGTTCGACCGTCGGGAGAAGTTCGACCTCGAACGCATCCGGGCAGCACAGACGCGCACAGCGGCGATCGAGAAGGTCGACGGCTGAGCAACCGGGCACGGCACCGGCGCGGACCCACGGCAGGAACAATCGGCACAGCAACAACCAGCACAGCAACCGCCAGCGCAGCAACGAGACGACCAGGGCTGGAACCACGGAGCAGGTGGGAGTCATCACCGTCATGAACGTGCGTCCGCTTGACCTGTTGGCGACCGGTGTCGAGAGCTATCTTCCTTACCTGCAAGGCTCCGGAGAGCTGCACGACCCGGTGTTCGACGAGCCGACGCAGTACGGCACGGCGTACCACATGTTCTCTCACGCCGCCCTGTCCGTCCTCGGCCCGACCGAACGCCGGGAGTTCCACCTCGACCACGCCGTTCGCGGTCTCGACGCGGCACTCACGCACACCGGCAACCCGTCCTTGACACCTTCGGCGGCCGGCTTCTCCCGTGCCACGGGAGCCGTCCGCCGATCCAACCACCGCGACTTCACCTGGCCACCGATTCTCAAGACCTACCGCATCCTCGCGGCGGCTGGTGCGGACCGGACCGCCGAGTTTGCCGAGCGCATCAAGGCCGTCGACATCGAGGCGTCCTTCCGCAGTCGCCCGCCGTCGAACTGGGCGTCGGTGTGGTTGTCCGGAGAGTGGATCCGGATCCGCGAAGACCTTTCTCCGTACACGATCAGCGATGTCGACACCTGGCTCGGTGTCTTCCTCGACGACCTGCTCCGTCCGGAGGACGGGTTCTACTTCGAGCCGGGCAAGCCCAACTCCTACGACCTGTTCACGCGCTACCACGTTGCGGATCTGCTGGCGGAGGGCTACGACGGTCGCTTTCGCGGGGACCTGGAACGGCTCATGGTCACAGGGCTCGATCGCAGCCTGGCGGTCCAGATGTCCGACGGGTCCCTGGCATCCGCGCACCGGAGCGCGGGCCAGACCTGGACGGTCGGTGCCCAGATCGCCTTCTTCACCCTCGCCGAACGCTACTTCTCCGGCCTCGGCCCCGACGTCGGCGGCCAGCCGGCGAACACCAGCAACACAAGCGATCCCGCACTGACCAGCAACACGGCGCGCACTGTAGCCGCCGCCGACGGCGCCCGTCGCGCGTTCGCGTCAATGCGGCGTTGGCAGCGCGCTGACGGCCCGTTCAGCCCGGTCGAGAACCTTCTTCCAGCCGGCTACCGGATCGGCTACGAGGGCTACACCGCCGACGCCCACTACGGCAACCTGGCCTTGGCATTCCTCGCCGCCGCGCTGCTGCACGGGTTCACCGACACCGCTCCTGTCACCGCCGATCGTCCGCCCGCCGTCCGCGTCGAACACACGCCGACCTACCGAGGCGTCGCCCACTCCGGTCCGTACAGTGTGGCGGTCAACGCCGATCCCGGACCGGCCTACGACGGGTACGGCATCACCGACCTCACCGTCGGACCGGGCCGTTTCCTGCAGTTCGCCTCCAGCGTCAAGCATCCGGAGACGGGGACCTTCGTCAACCTGGGCATGGCTCGACGCCCGACACCCGGGCGTACCGGCCTCGACATCATGGCCCAACGGACGTTAACCCTCGACGAGCCACTCGCCTCGCTGGCGCCCGGTCCGACCACCCGCGGCGTCCGGTTGCGCGCCACGGCACCGGAGGCGGAAGACCAACCCGCGTTCGCCTACGAGCTCACCGTGCTCGCGGCCCCCGGCGGTGTCTCGGTCGTCGAGGCGACGCCGGGCACCATCGATCACCGGACACTTCTCGTTCCCTACCTGCGCGATCCCGGCACCGGTGTCCACACCACGGTCGAACAGCGCTCCGACGGCATCCACCTGACCTACGGCGATGAGACGGTCGCGGTGACGGTCGATGCCCAGATCGAGGCGATGATCCATCTTCCGTTCGGATTCGAGAACCGGCGCGGCCTCTGCGGACTCGTCCGCCTCGATCTCGACGAGCCCGCTGATCGGATCAGCTACCGGATCAGCGTCGTCGGCTGACTGAGGAGCCCCTTCACGCCGAAGTTCGCGCGAAAGGGCTCCTCATCCAGCTCGGCGGAGGTCAGTCCCGGAGGTCCAGCCACCGCACCTCGTCCGGCGTCAGCTCCACCCGGAGTGCGTCGAAGGAACTGCGGGTCTCCGCGAGCGCCCGCGGCCCGATCAACGGGAACGTCGGGAACTCCTGGTGCAGAACGTATGCCAACGCGATGGCCGTCGGCGCGACATTGCGTCGGTCGGCCAGTTCGCGCGCCCGTGCCAGGCGTTCGAAGTTGTCGTCGCTGTACCAGCAGCGCACCAGGTCGGGATTGGACCGGTCCGCAGGATCCGCCCGCCCGGTGAAGAATCCCTGCGCCTGGCTCGACCAGGGCATCAGGGCCAACTGGTTCTTCTCCAGCCACTGCCGAGACTCGTCGTCGGAGGCCGACACGCATCCCGCCCACGGCACGTCGATTGCCCGCGCCAGCGAGAAGTTGTTGCTCATCGCGACAAAGGGGGCCTTCCCAGCCGACTCCGCGTACGCGTTCGCTTCGGCGACCCTTGCCGTGCTCCAGTTCGACCCGCCGTACGCCTTGATCCGCCCGGCCCGCAGGTGTTCGTCCATCACGTCGACGAATTCCTTGACGGGGTACTCCGGATTGTCGCGGTGCATGAAATAGATGTCGAGGTAGTCGGTCTGCAACCGCTCGAGACTCTCGTGCAGCTGCCGGGTGATCGACTCCGGATCACAGTGCGGCGTGTGGGCACCCTTGCCGATCACCACCACGTCGGAACGGACACCGCGGTTGCGGATCCACTGCCCCAGCACGCGTTCGCACATCCCACCGCCGTAGATGTACGCCGTGTCGAACGTCGTACCGCCGCGCTCAACGAAGTCGTCGAACATCACCGTCGCGTGCGGCAGGTTGGTCTGGTTGTCGACGCCCATCACCAGCCGGGAGGCGGGCTTGCCCACACCCGGGATCTCCGCGTAGCGCATGACGTGGTCGCTCCGCCTGGCGAGTGGACGCCGGTGCACCGTGGGGATCGAGGCATCGAGGCGCTCACCGGGGTAGGTGAGTCCGATCTCCTGTCGCCACTTGTCCAGCGTCGCCGCCTGTCCGAGCGAGTCGTCCCAGCTCATGGCCGGTGCCTGCCGGTCGGCGACGTGAGCGGCCACGGTGTCCGCCTCCGCTGCGTACAACGGAGTCGGCTCGACCTCGATCTCTTCGACGTCCGCCCCCAACCGGTAGACCGAGATGCCCGAACTGCTGCCGTCGCGCCCCGGCAACCAGGGATTCGGAACGAGGAGATAGCCAGCGCTGCCGATGACCCGGACAACGTTGTCCGCCCCTTGCCGGATGCCCGTGGTGACGTGCGCGGAAATGCCTCCTGAGAACTGCAGGGTCGCGGTGGCCCACTCGTCCACGCCGGTCTCACCGACCACACCGCCCGCGGTGACGGACTCCGGATCGGCGAACGACCTGCCCGCCGCGGCGCCCGCGAGAAGCCGCGCCATGGAGACCGGATATCCACCCACATCGAGGATTCCACCGCCGGCCAGCTCGGCCTCCCACAGCCGGCTGCCAGGCGACGGAGACGAACGAAAGGCGAATGAGGCCTCGATCTGGAGAACGTCACCGATCGCGCCGTCACGCAGGAGCTGCACAAGCCGCTGCGTCTGCGGAACGCAGCGATACATGAACGCCTCCATCAAGAAGACGTCGTTCGCGCGTGCCGCCTCGATCACCGCCATCGTCTCGGCGCGGTTGACCGTCAGTGGCTTCTCACACAACACATGCTTGCCCGCTTCCGCGGTCTTGATCGCCCACTCGGCGTGGAGTGGGTGCGGGGTTGAGATGTAAACGGCATCGACACCATCGTCGGCCAACAGTTCATCGAAACTTCCATATGCCCGGTCTGCGCCATGCTTGGCCGCGAACGCCTGTGCCTTGTCGGCATTGCGACCGCCGACCGCGACGAGAACGCCGGTCTTCGACGCCGGAAGATCTGCTGCGAAACGCTGGGCGATGTTCCCAGGTCCGAGAATTCCCCAGCGGAGCTCGTGGCCGGCACCTTCAGTGTCTTGTCCCATGGACCCAAGCCTCCCAGGCGGCATGCCGACACCGGTAACCGAGCCGGCTTCGGCCGCCTCCTTGGCCGAATCCGGACGCGATACCAACCTGGCAAGGATGCGATCGAAAGGGCTGGCCCAGGCCGGCGGAGTCGATCGCCACCCACGCCGCACTCGTCACGCTCATGCGCGACACGTGATCATGGATAATAGCCGCGGCGGCGACACCTGGCGGCGACAAAAGAATTCCGGCCGGCGGCCGGAAAAGCGCAAAGAAATGCGCTCAGAAATACCCGGTGTTGAACGGGAACCGCAATGTTCCCGTTCAACACCGAAGAAGAGTTGGTGGGCCGGCGCGCACCGTTGAGCACCGGCGTGCCGAGCATCGAGCACTCAGCAGGATCGGATCAGATCAACCCGTTCCTTGCTGCCCATGCGACGACCTGAATAGGTGCCCGAGCACCCAACCGGTCACACAGTGCTCGGGAACGCCGACGCACCGTACGATCGGAAAGCGCTAACCGACGCGCAATAGCTTCCACGGGAAGCCCATCGGCCAGCAGAGCCAGGAGCCTGATTTCGTCGTCAGTCACGCGGCGCCGCAGGTCACTCGTGGTGGTGACATGGTTGACCGCACTGTGACTTGTTATGTTGGGGGCTGGCGTGCTGTACATCGGTTCTGCGACGCCGGCCGGTCGGAGTGCCCTCACTACGCCATGGCTGAGATCTGACATGCCCATCCGCCTTCGCGTTGACCCCGTAACCCTTCGCGTTAACCCCGTGTAAAAAGAAGCGGCCTGAGTCGTTTCAATGTGCACCTAAGGTACGGGGATTAACACCGCCTAGTCAACGGTCGGCCGCGCACCGTTCGCAATCGGATCTGTATCGAACGCAGCCAACACCCGCAAGCCAATAGCGGATAGTAATCCTCAACCACTCTGCGTATAGAAATTGGGCACCTCAACGCCGGAAGATGCCATCGGCGTGACACACAGGCGACGCGTCAGCCAGCCGGGAACCCGCCCCTCGGGGCACTACTACCCCCTCGTTTCACCAACGTTTCGGGCCGCCTCGGTGCGCCCTCCGTGGGATCGATCCCACGAACGTACGCACCGAGGCGGCCCAGGTCACACCGCCAAGCTCAGGCCAGGTCAGGAGTTGCGTCGAGCGGCACCGCCGCGGGCCGGGCGACCGTGCTCTCCACGTCGACCGGTGTCCCGCCCTGGGCGCCGGACTCGAGCAGCGCCTCCATGATGTCCAGCACGTGGAACGCCAGCTCACCACTCGCGCGATGGGCGCCGCCCTGCTGGATGGCACGGGCCATGTCGGCCAGGCCGTAGCCACGTCCGGACTCCGCGTAACCGCCGGCCACTGGTGCGACGGTCCAGTCCCGGCCGCCCGCCGCGCGCACCTCGACGTCGCCGCCGAAGGTGTTGGGGTCGGGCACCGACAACGTCCCCTCGCTTCCGTAGATCTCGATCCGCGGCAGCTTGGCACCCCAGACGTCGAAGCTTGTGACGACAGTCGTGAGGACACCGGACTCGTGCTCGATGACCCCGGTCACGTGCGTGTCGACGTCGACCCCGAAGGACGTGCCCTCCTTCGGTCCGCTCCCCACGGTGCGCTCCTGCTTGGCCCGGCTGACCCGACCGTTGACCCGGCGTACCGGGCCGAGCAGCGTCACCAGGGCACTGAGGTAGTACGGACCCATGTCGAGCAGGGGGCCGCCACCGGGCTTGTAGTAGAACTCCGGGTCGGGGTGCCACGGCTCGGGTCCAGGGCTCACGAAGAAGGCCGACGCGGCGGCCGGTACGCCGACGTCGCCCCGGTCGAGCAGGACCCGTGCCGTCTGGGTGCCGGTGCCCAGCACGGTGTCGGGGGCGCAGCCGATCCTCAGGCCCGCCTTCTCGGCGGCCCCGAGCAGCGGCCGGGCCTCCTGCCGGGTCACAGCGAGCGGCTTCTCGCCGTAGACGTGCTTGCCGGCCCCGATCGCCGCGAGCGTGACCGACGCGTGGGCGGCGGGGATGGTGAGGTTGAGGACCGCCTCGACCTCGGCGTCGTCGTAGAGCTCGTCAGGGGACATCGCACGAACGCCGTACTTCTCCCCGGTCGCCTTCGCACGGGCAAGGTCGAGGTCGGCCGCGGCCACGACCTCGGTGCCGGGCAGCTTGCCCAGGTGTTCGAAGTACGTCCTGCTGATCGTTCCGGTCCCGACGACGCCCACCTTCAGCGGCTCGCCCATAGCAGTCCTCTCTCGATGATCGTGCGGACCTCGGGGGTGTCGAGGTCGTCCAGCTTGTGACCGACCGTACACACGAAGACCCGGCCCTGGCCCCACGTGCGGGTCCAGATCGCCGGCATCGTGACGCCCTCGATCCAGGGGTAGTTGTCATGGGCCGGGAACGTCGTTGTCGCCAGCACGTTGTTGCTGGGGTCGGCATGGATGTAGTACTGCTCCGTGTGCACCGAGAACCGGTCGATGCCCTGGACGATCGGGTGGTCGGCCTTCTCGGGCACGACCTCGACGTCGTAGTCGACGAAGCCGTGCGGGTGGCAGATGAACTGCCCGCCGACGATGAAGTTGTATTCGAGGTCCGCGCGGAACGCGTCGGCGATGCCGCCGTGCCACCCGGCAAAGCCGGTGCCGGACCGGATCGCCTTGTCGAGCCCTTCGCGCTGCTCCTTCGTGATCTCGCCCATCGTCCAGATCTGCAGGATGAGGTCGGCCGACTCGAGCAGGTCGGCGTCGAGATAGGAGTCGAGGGTGTCTGAGATCTCAACGTCAAAGTGGTTTTTTTCAAGGTACGGAATGAAGCGGTCGGTGGACTCGACCGGGACATGGCCGTCCCAGCCTCCCCGTACGACCAGTGCACGGCGCTTTCCGCCGGCCTCCGGAGCTGTGGCAGTGGTCACGGACGTCACGTCCTCCCTGGTGAGCTAACTCGGCTCCGGAGCGATCGGCCCGGGATGCCGTACCAACGTTGAGACTCGTGCGCGAACCCACGCCCTTGTGCGAAGCCAGAGTCATCGATGACCGTAGGACGCGGTGGTGCCGCCGGCAACGGCGGCCCCCGCAGCGTCCGGCATGTGAGAACGTCGGCCGCTGGCCCCCGGCCGGCCGGGCCACCCGGCGCTGCCTGGGGCGCGGGAGCGGGGCCGAGCCGGCCCTGGTCTCGGGCCGCGCTCACGGTTGATCGTCGTTCACATCCGCGAAGGTGGCCGTCCTGGAGTTCCGGTACTCGGCCACCACGAGATCGGTGAGTTCCTGCACCGAGGTCTCGGACGCGGGCTTGTCGAAGGAGATCGTTCCGTGCTCGAGGAGGTTCACCCGATCACAGACGTCGAGGACCTGCGCGTAGTTGTGGGCGATGATGATGATCGCCACGTCACCCCGGCTCCGAAGCGCCCGGACGAGATCGAGGATCAGTGCGCCTTCCTTGGCACCCATCGCGGCCAGCGGTTCGTCGAGCAGCAGGATGCGGGCGTCGGAATAGACCGACCTCGCCACCGCGATCGCCTGCCGCTGTCCGCCGGAGAGTTTGGCGACCTCCACGTCGACCGAGGCGATGGCGACCCCCATGTCGTCCAGGTGCTTCTTGGCTTGCTTCCGCATGGCGCGGTTTCGGAGCAACCGCCAGCGGACGAGCTCGCGGTTGAGGAACATGTTGTGGTAGACGGTGAGCTCGTTGACCAGGGCGAGATCCTGATAGACGGTGTCGATCCCGATCGAGCGCGCGTGGTCCACCGACTTGAGGACGACCTCGTTGCCGTCGAGGAGAATGCGCCCTGTGTCCGGCGGGTGAAAACCACAGAGAATCTTGATCAGCGTCGACTTGCCGGCACCGTTGTCGCCGATGATGCCGAGCACCTCACCCTTGGCCAGCCTGAGGTTGATGTCGCGCAGTGCGGTGATGGCCCCGAACCGCTTCGAGACGTGCTCGACGCGCAGGATCTCCTCGGCCATCAGGTCCGCCCTGCCCTTCGTAATCCGGCGAGATAGACGTTGGAGATCATCGCGATCAGGATCGCCGCTCCGATGATCAGGTCGAAGGTGTAGGCGTCGATCCCGATCAGGTTGAATCCGTCGCGGAGGACGCCGAGCACGATCGCCCCCAGCAGCGCGCCGATGATGGTCCCCGATCCGCCGGCGAGCGCGGTCCCGCCGATGACGGCGGCCGCGACCGCGGCGAACATGATGGTCTCCCCACCGGCGGTCGGGTCGATCGAGTCGATCCGGAACGCCTCGATGATGCCGGCGAACCCGCCCAGGGTGCTGCAGATCATGAAGTTGTCGATCTTGACCCGCCCCACCTTGATCCCCGCTTCACGGGCGCCGAGCAGGTTGCCGCCGACCGCCACGGTGTGCAGACCCCAACGGGTGCGGGTGAGTACGACGTGGAAGAACGCGACGATGAGCACCGCCCAGGTGATCTCCGACCAGCCGGCCGCACCGAGCCAGGGCTGCACGCCGGTTGCCGCCTCCGGAATCGGCACCGGATAGGCGTGCGACGTCGTCAACGTGATCCCACTGATGATGAACAGCATGCCCAGCGTGGTGACGAACGACGGAACGCGGAGCTTGACGGTGATGAGGCCGTTGACGAGGCCGACGCAGCCGGAGAGCAACAGCGCAAGGATGATGGCCGGGATGACAGGTATGGAGTAGAAGTCGACCGCGTAGTGCATGAGGAACGGCGCGAGCGTGTAGACGTGGCCCACCGAGAGGTCGATCTCACCGCTGACGAGCAGCAGCACCTGGCCGACCGCGATGATCGCCGTCGCAGCAACGTACTGCGACACGTTGACCAGATTGTCCTCGGTGAGGAATATCCCGGTCGTCGCCTGGAAGTACACGACGAGGACGACGGCGACCGCGATGATGCTCGCCTCACGCCACCGCAGGAACGCTTCGCCGACCGAACGCAGCGGCGTCGATTGTCGACCCGTCCCAGCCGGGCCGGAGGCGGCGTCCGGTTCAGGCGTACCGGATGGTTCTGCCGATGTCTGCGTCACCGCTGCTCACCCGTGCGCGATCGGGCCGGACCGCTTGATGAGTTGCTGTTCGCTGTCGGATCCCTCGAACCTCGTCTTGGTGGTGAGGTAGGGCTTCACGTTGTCCTTGGTGACGAACAGCAGGCCGGTGTTGGTCTCCGCTGGCGCGACGAGTCCACCGGAGAGTTTGTAGAGATAGAGCGAGAGCACCGGCAGGAAGCCTTGCAGGTAAGGCTGTTGGTCGATGGTGAAGTCGAGGTCACCGGCCTCGATCGCGTTCAGGGTGCCAGGGACGAGGTCGAACCCGCCGGCAGCTACACCCTTGTCCTTGAGCTTGTACTTCGCCATCACCTTGCCGACCGCCTCGGTCGACCCGGCGTCGACGGCGAACATTCCCTTGAGGTCGGGATGACCCTGCGCATAGGCGTCGATCGTGCTCAGCTCCTGCGGGAGTTCGGCGCCGCTCGCCACCTGGTCGAACGTGATTCCCTTGCCCGCTTGGTCGATCGCCTGCTTGGCACCGTCGATGCGAGGCTGGATGTTGAGCTGCCCAGGCGTCGCGATGAACCCGACGACGTCGCCCTCGGACACAAGCTCGGCGATCCGCTCCCCGAGCTGTACGCCTGAGGTGAACAGGTCCTGACCGATGTAGGCCAGGCGGTTGGTGCCAGGGTCCTCAGCTGATCCGTCGGCGTTGTAGGACACCACGGGAATACCGGCGTCGAGGGCCTTGTCGACCGGCCCGGCGAAAGCGTTGACGTCGACCACCGAGACCGCGATCCCGTCTGCCTTCGCGGAGATGGCGGCGTTGGTGGCGTTGACCATCTCGCCGACCACGGACGTCTTCGAGCCCGTCCACTGGTAGTCGCAACCCAACAGGGCGCACGCGTCGGCTGCGCCGTACTGCGTGGGAACGAAGAACGGGTTGGTCGTCACGTGGTTGACGAAGACGAACTTCCACTTCGGAGTCGCCGGGAAGTCGCCGACTCCGGCGGCACCGGCCTGACTCCCGTTGTCCGGGCCGCACGCCGCGAGGAGCGCCGATGCGGCGAGCGACGCGCTGACCAGTCCGCCGCCGGTGAGGAGCCGACGACGCGTGGCCGACGGCAGGTCGAGCGTGTCGACCGCTTCCTCGACGCGGGGGTCTACCTTCTTCGTGCTCATGAGCGGGCTCCTCGCCGGGCACCTTCGCGACAACGACGAATGGGCGGCCAGGCCGGCGATGGTTCGTGGTCACCGCTGTGCCCACGACGGTGCTCAGAGCTCGTGCCCTCGTCCGCCCCCGGACGGTGTTGCTGGTCTGAAAGTTTTCGGACATTTGGGACGCTGAACCTTGCCTGGACGGTAGAGCGCCGCCAGGAACGATGTCAATGCCCGACACTTTCGCGGCCTGCGGCCTTGTCAGAGGCCGCCGACAAAGTTCGCTGACAGGTCCACTGACCTGGCTAAGCTGCCGGTCATGTCGCCACACCATTTCCAGCTGGTCTGTGAGGTCGAGCCGCCGACCCGGCCCGACCTCGCTCATGTGCGTACGCAGATAGCGGTCCTGTCGCGGCATGCTGACGCATTCCTCGCACCGGACAACCACATCGGGCGGGCGACGGTTTCGAGCATCGCGGTCGCGCACGAGATCGAGCGGGTCGGCGTGCCGGGGATCGCCTGCCTGAACTCCCGCGACCGCAACCTGCTCGGCTTCCGCCGTGACCTGCTGACGGCGGCTGCGTACGGCGTTCGGCGCATGGTCTTCGTCTACGGCGACAAGCCGACGTCGGGCAACCGCACGAGCGACCTCACCGTGCGCGCGATGATCGAGGAGGTACGCCGGATCCGCGACGAGCCCGCATTCGACGGCATACCGCCGTTCGAGGTCGGCGTTGCCGCGCAACCGGGCCGGCCGCTCCCGAGATGGAAGTGCGCCGCGGACTTCGTCCTCACGCAGGTGTCGTTCTCGGTGCCGGAGGTGTTGCGGTGGCGGGAGGCACAGTCCTACGACGGGCCGGTCTACGCCGGTGTCCTGGTCCTCGCCAGCGATGCCATGGCCACCCGCCTCCGCGGCGCGATCCCGGACATCGATATCCCCGACGCTCTGATCGAACGTCTCCGCCGGGACAAGCGCGTGGGCGTCGAGATGGCCTGCGAGCAGGTCGACCAGATCCGCGAGTCCGGCGGGTTCGACGGCGTACATCTGGTCAGCGGTGTGCGTTTCCGGCAGGTCGCCGAGGGTCTCGATGCGCGCGGCTGGGCGAGGTCGCCGCGCGGCTGAGGCGATTCTTTCCGGCTCCTTGGCGAAATCACAGCTCGCTCTCAGGAACGCGCGCAAGGCTTCCGGCGTGTCCGGTAGCTGTCAGGACGGCTCGCCCAGAGTCCTCGTGGTCGACGACGAGCCCAACATTCTCGAGCTGCTGTCGGCTGCCCTGAGGTTCTCCGGATTCGAGGTCCATACCGCCGACCGCGGGTCGACCGCCCTCGAACGCGTCGTCGATGTGCATCCTCACATCGTCGTCCTCGACGTCACCTTGCCCGACTACGACGGGTTCGATCTCGCTCGGAAGCTCCGCGCTGACAACGACCGGCTTCCGGTGCTGTTCCTGACCGCCCGCGACGCTGTCGAGGACCGGATCGCCGGACTCACGGCCGGAGGTGACGACTATGTCACCAAGCCGTTCAGTCTCGACGAACTGGTGCTACGGCTTCGCGCCATCTTGCGTCGTACGACCGAGATGGCTGACCCGCAGGACTCCACCATGCTGACTTATGCCGACATCGAACTCGACGAAAGCGCTCATGAGGTACGCCGCAGCGGCGAACTGGTGCGGCTTTCTCCGACCGAGTTCAACCTGCTGCGTTACCTGCTGATCAATTCCGAGAAGGTGGTCAGCAAGTCACAGATTCTCGACCGGGTGTGGAATTACCAGTTCGGCGGCGACAGCCGGATCGTGGAGTCCTATATCAGTTACCTCCGACGCAAGATCGATGTGCACGACCCGCCGTTGATTCACACGATCAGGGGCGTCGGCTACACGTTGCGCATGCCGCGCGGAGCCACCACCCGTTGAACGCCCGACGGCGGCCCGGGGGTCGGCCGTGGAGTTTGCGCCTCCGCCTCGTCGTCGCCGTCGTCGTCGTCACGGCCCTGGGGCTCACCGTCGTGGGCGGCGCAAGCGTCGCGCTCCTACGCCAGTCACTCACCAACCGGGTCGACAACCAGCTCGCCGAGCTGACGCCGCAGTGGCGGGCCGACCTTCCCCCACTCCGCCGGATCGCGGCGTTTCGACTCGGCCAGCGTGTCCTGCCGACCGACTACCGGGTGACCTACCTGCGTCCTGACGGACGTCCTCTCACCAGCGTCGGGCAGCCGCCGGGTGCGTCCGGCGGGCCGGCGCTGCCGGTTCTCGACCAGTCGGCGGTGGAACAACGGGCTGGCGAACCGTTCACCGTGCCCGACCTGGCGGCGGACGGTTCCTGGCGGGTGCGTGCCGTTCCTGTCCGGTCCGGCGGCGCCGTCGCCGTCGCCCGGTCACTGGCCGTGGTCGACGTCCCGGTCGAACGTCTGATCCGGATCGAGCTCGCGGCCGGCGCGATCGTCCTCGTCCTGCTCGGTGTGGCGGCCGCCGCAGTAGTACGTGTCGGCCTGTCCTCCCTGAACCGGATGGAGAAGACCGCGACCGCCATCGCCGCCGGCGACCTGGACCGCCGGGTGACGGGCGCCGATTCGCGTACCGAGACCGGGCGCCTCGCGTACGCCCTCAACACCATGGTGGAACGGCTTTCCGCGGCGCTGGCGCAGCGTGAGGAGTCGGAGAGCCGCCTACGCCGGTTCGTCGCCGACGCGTCCCACGAGCTGCGTACTCCCCTGACTTCCATCCGTGGGTTCGCCGAGCTCTACCGCCGGGGCGGTATGCCCGAGCACACCGACGTCGCCGAGCTGATGCGACGGATGGAGGCCGAGGCGATCCGGATGGGCACCCTCGTCGAGGACCTCCTGCTCCTCGCCCGGCTCGACCGCGAACGTCCGCTCGACCTGGCAGGGCTCGACCTGTGCGTGCTCGCCAGGGACGCCGTTCACGATGTGCGGGTGCGTGATCCGGACCGTCAAGTCCGCCTTGACGGTGCCGTGGAGACGGTGCGGATCGTCGGTGACGAGCACCGGCTCCGGCAGGTGGTGACCAACCTCGTGACGAACGCCGTTCAACACACACCAGCCGGAACACCGATCCGGATGTTCGTGGGCACCGGTCCGTCCGGGTCCTTGTCGGATGCGGCGGCGCGGGTGGAGGTGCCGGCGGCAGCAGCGGGAGAGGCGCTGCCGGGCGGCGTACCGGTCGCGATCTTCGAGGTCCACGACGACGGGCCGGGCATCCCGCCGGACGAGGCGCCGTACGTCTTCGACCGGCTCTACCGCGGCGACTCCGCGCGCTCGCGCGGCCAGAACGGGTCTGGCCTCGGCCTCGCCATCACCGCGGCCATCGTCGCGGCACACCACGGCCGGGTGGAGCTGCACACCGCTCCCGGCCACGGCGCGCGATTCCGGGTAGTCCTCCCGGTCGATCCCCAGCGGGCCGCACCGCACCTAGCGGAGGCGAACCTGGAAGGCGTAGGAGCCTGATCCGATCCTGATCACGGATTCGTTGTCACGTTGCCGACCTGGTACATCGGGCGCATCTGGCACGTCGGGCGCATCCGACACATCCGCCGACGCGATCTCCGGCACGTCGACGAGCGCCCGCCCGCTCTCGGTGACGGTCGCGAGGTCGCTGGTCGGCAACCACACCTCGGCGGTGGCGTTCGGTGGGATCGTCACGTCGACGGCGAAAGCATCGTCGAGGACCCGCCAGTACGTCGAAACCCGGCCATGCACCGTCTCCAGGCTGGCCTGTGCCCACGTGACCCCACCGCCCGGCCTCGGCCGCACCACCACGTGACCGTAGCCCGGAGAGCCTGGCGCGATCGCGCCCAACGTCTGGTACATCCACTCGCCGACCGCGCCGTAGGCGTAGTGGTTGAACGACGTCATGCCGGGATCCTGGAAGCCGCGCGAGTCGCTCCAGGAGTCCCAGCGTTCCCACATGGTCGTCGCGTCACCGTGGACGACGGGATAGAGCCAGGACGGATAGGTGTCCTGGGTGAGCAACGTGAAGGCGACGTCCTCGTAGCCGAACCGGGCAAGGACCGGAAGAAGGTACGGCGTGCCAAGGAACCCGGTGGCGAGGTGCGAGTTGCGGCTGGCGATCTCGTCGACCAGTCGGGCGGCCGCCGCCGGCTCCTCGGCGGGTTCGAGCAGACCGAAGTGCAGCGCCAGTACGTACGACGTTTGAGTTCCCGACGCGACCTTGCCACCACCGCGTACGTAACGGTCGCGGAAGGCGGTCCGGACCTTCGCGTACAGCCCCTCGTACCGGGCGGCGTCGTCGGGCCGGTCGAGTGCCGCGGCGAGCCCGGCCGCGACCTTGGCCGCATAGGCGAAGAACGCCGTCGCCACCAGGTCCCTCGGCGTGTGCACCGGCGCGAGCCAGTCGGCGAACCCCTCGTCGGGGCGGATGAGGTCGGTGCTGTGCTCCTCGAGGTAGCGCAACCAGGCGTTGACAGCATCGAGGCTCTCGGCGACGAGGCGGCGATCGTCGTAGGCCCGAAGGACTTCCCACGGCACGATGGCGATCGCATCACCCCACCCGGCTGCGCCGGTCGTGGACCATCCGCCTCCGCCGAAGTTGTTCCTGGTCAGGATGTCGGGCGCGACGTGGGGCACGCCTCCGTCCGGCTGCTGCGCGTCTCGCAGGTCGCGGAGCCACTTGCGGAAGAACGTGCGTACGTCGTAGTTGAACGCCGCCGTCGAGGCGAAGACCTGAGCGTCGCCGGTCCAGCCCAGGCGTTCGTCCCGCTGCGGGCAGTCCGTCGGCACGGTGAGGAAGTTGCCCCGCTGGCCCCACACGATGTTGCGTTGCAGTTGGTTCAGCCGCGCGTCGGAGCACTGCAGGTCGCCCGCCTGTTCCATGTCGGCGTAGACCACCCGCGCGGTGACATCGGCGGCCTGCAGCTCACCGGGATACCCGACGATCTCGGCGAAGCGGAAACCGTGAACCGTGAAGCGGGGTTCGAAGATCTCACCGTCCGGGTCGCCGCGAAGGATGTACTCGTCGGTCGCCCGCGCTCCGCGCAGTGCCTCGACATAGAGCTCTCCCCTATGGTCGAGGACCTCCGCGTGCCGCAGCAGCAGCCGAGTACCCTGCCCGCCGCGCACCCTCAGGCGTACCCATCCGACGACGTTCTGGCCGAAGTCGATGACATAGCGGCCGGGTCGACGTTCCTCGATGCTCTTCGGCGTGAACTCCCGCTGGATCCGCATCGGTGGGGCGATCTGCGCTTCCAGGGGACCGTGCGCCGGACTGTCGACGCGGGCTTGCGCCCACGCGGAGTCGTCGAATCCGGGCGAGTCCCAACCGGGCTGGTCCGCCCGCGCGTCGACGACCTCGCCGTTCTGCAGGTCGGCGTACCGGATCGTGCCCTCACCCAACCGCCACGAGTCGTCGGTCGTGACCACGGTCCGGGTCCCGTCGGCGTGGTCGATCTCCAGCCGGGCCCGGAACAGCCGCTGGCGTCCATAGGTGTACGGCCCGAACCACCCGATGTTTCCCGCGTACCATCCGTCCGCCAGAACCGCGGCCACGACGTTGGCACCCTCGGTCACCAACGGGGTGACGTCGTAGGTCTGGTACGGAACCCTGCGTTCGTAGTCGGTCCAGCCAGGCGCCAGCCGATGATCGCCGACTCTCGTGCCGTTGATGCGCGCCTCGTAGATGCCGAGGGCGGTCGCGTAGAGCCGCGCCCTGGCGACGGGTGCCGCGAGTGAGAACTCCTTGCGCAGATGGGGACTCGGGCGGTGCGTCAGCGGTGAGCGGCCGTGCGGGGCGGTCCCGTGGGCACCGATCTCCTCGGCCAGCATCCAGGAGGAGTCGTCGAAGTCCGCGTCCTGCCAGCCTTCCTCGGCTGTGCCGCTGGACCGCCATGTTCCCTCGCTCACCACCGCAACCGTGGGTTGGTCGTCCATCTCGACCTGGAACGTCGCGGCCAGTCCCGCCGGCGTCGCGCCGTCGCCCGTACCCTCGCCCGAGGTATCGCCCGGTACGCCGTCCGGTGCGCCGACCGTCGCGGCATCGGACGCATCGACCTCGAACGCCAGGGTGTTCCGACCCGGGCGTGTCGCGGCCGTCGCCTGGTAGGACGTTCCGTCGACAGCGATGACCGCACCGTTGAGGTAGGCCACGACCGTCGCAGCACCCGCGTCGGCGAGCAACCGGGCCCGTGTGACGCGGGCGCCGTCAGGAATGTCGACCGGAGCCCGGAAGTACGCCCGGGAGTGCGCACGGTCGCCGGCACCGGAGAGCCAGACGCGTTCGATGTCTCGATGCGGTCCGAGGGAATCAAGAGACGGTTTGTCGGCAGTGCGGATGTCGTCGCCCGACCCGATCCATTCCGCCGGCACACTCTCGGACCAGTCGGCCGCAGACAAAAGGGCTGTCTCGAATTCAGCCGGCTCACTCCATGCCGATACGTTGCCGGACTCGTCGGTTACCTGAACGGACCAGGCATATCGGGAACGTGGCCGTAACCGTTGTCCGCCATAGGAAATGTCGTGACTCTGTCCGGAACTCACCGTGCCCGAATCCCATACGGGAGTGTCGTCATCGACCGCGACAACCCTGATCCGGTAGGCCGTCTGCGTACGCCCTCGACCGGAACCGGCCAGCTTCCAGGCCAATAGCGGCGACGGTTCGTCGAGTCCGAGCGGAGCGGGTACACGTTCGGTACGGAGGTCAAAGGGTCGAAGAGCCTCAGTGGTTTCTTCCATGGCGCAACCCGCCCATCACATACCGGAAGTGAAACCTTTCAAAAAGTCAGCCGTGACGCTATGGTCAGCGCAAGAGAGGTGTCAAGAGGCATATCCTGACCGCCCTCTCCCACGAAACTGACCGCCTCTCCCATCCGTCTCATTCGCGAGCCCATTCGTCCTTGTCCGGAGGTGCACCGTGGCGGCAACCATCCAGACAGCCGGTCGCCTTGCCCGGGCGGCGGGTCGCAGGCGGAGCATCAGGGATGTCGCCGAACTGGCGGGCGTCTCGGTGGGAACCGTCTCCAACGTGCTCAACAAGCCCTCCCTGGTGGCTCCGGAAACCAGATCCAAGGTCGAGGCTGCCATCACCACGCTCGGCTTCGTTCGCAACGGCTCCGCTCGCCAGCTGCGGGCAGGGACGAGTCGGACGATCGGCGCGATCGTGCTCGACATCTCCAACCCGTTCTTCACCGACGTCGCGCGGGGAATCGAGGACCGGCTCGCCGAGGACGACTTCATCCTCATCCTCGCCAGCTCCGACGAACGCGTCGACAAGGAGCGTCGATACCTCCGCCTGCTCGAAGAGCAAGGCGTTCAGGGCGTCCTGGTGAGCCCTGCGGAGGAAGACCTCGGCTGGCTCGACCAACCTCGCGCGCGCGGCACCGCCATCGTGCTTCTCGACCGTCCGGGTCCGGCCGAGACGATGTGCTCGGTCGCGGTCGACGATGTCCGGGGCGGTGAGCTGGCGGCAGCCCACCTGGTCGCGCTGGGGCACCGCAGGATCGGTTTCGTCAACGGCCCGACGAAGATCCGGCAGTGCGCCGACCGCCGCAAGGGAGTACGCAAGGCACTGCGTGCGGCCAGGCTTCCCGTCGCCCGCTCACTCGTCGAGGTGACGGTCAACTCGCTCAACGCCGACGGTGGTGAGGAAGCCCTCGAACGCCTGCTGCAGCTGGCCGATCCCGTCACGGCCATCGTCTGCGTCAACGACCTGGCCGCTCTTGGCGTCATGCGCGGGTTGCGCCGTGGTGGGGTGAAAGTTCCAGACGAGATGGCGGTGGTCGGTTATGACGACGTCGAATTCGCCGCCGTTCTCACCACCCCGCTGACCTCGATCCGACAGCCGCGCTATCAACTCGGTCGCGCCGCCGCTGAACTCCTGCTCGCCGAAGCGCATTCTCGCGGCCATCAACATGAGCAGATCCTTTTCCAACCCGAACTCATCGTGCGCGAATCCAGCGGCCCCCACCAGCTCGTACCCATGGGATAGATGATGGCTCTGCCATTCTGTGTACTCACGCGGGAGAACGAAAGAATTGCCTGAAGCTCGACCATAGCCTTGGGCGCATGTGGTTCTTCACATTCACCCTGGCGACACTGGTGGTCGGCGCCCTGCTCCACACCCTTCTCGACCGCGAACCCGCACGTCGTACCAGGCGGCGGATGGTCGAGCTGTGGCTACTGTGGTTCGTCGTCGGCGGCGGGGTCTGGGCAATTGTCGGAGGTATCAGCCATATCGGGCCGACATCGGACCAGATCGCGACGAGTATCGGTTATCGCCAGAGCATGTTCCAGTGGGAAGTCGGGTGGGCCGACATCACGGTGGGTGTGCTCGGCGTCATGTGCATTTGGAAACGGGACTCATGGTTGACCGCTGCGGTCGTCGCCATCGCGATTCTGTACTGGGGCGACGCCATCGGCCACATCATGGAGTGGATGGCGCACGACAACACCGCTCCGTCGAACATCGGCGCGATACCGAGTGACATTCTCCAACCGCTCGTCGCGGTCATCCTGCTCATCGCCTACCGTGCGCTTCCCGCCGGTCCGGGCGTACGTCCTCGTGCCACCGCTGAGACCACCTGACACATTGTCGTCCCGGCCGCGGGAGAAACCGTCCGTACGAGATATCTCCCGGAGGTGCGATGGGTCAGCGGCGCAGTGCGATGACCCGCCTGATCGGAATGGCGACCTCCACCCCGTCCGGCCGATTCCTCCCCCGGTCGGCAAGCCACTGCAAGGCAGCATTCCGGCGTTCGTCAGGGACGTCCGGAAGGTAGAGGGCGCGGAACAGCAACTCGGCGTCGCGGCGACCGTGTACACGGAAGACGAAGCGCTCGCGGGCGTCCTCCATCAGGTCGAACCCGGCCTCGGCCAACCCGTCGGTGAGGCCCGCGAGCTCGCCCCCACCCGGAAACTGCGGAGGCGTCCGCAGCCGCGCCGTCAACGGGCCGAGGATCACGAGGTCGCTGGGCCGCAACGGGACCGCCGACGCCACGGTCGCCGCGAGCATCCCGCCAGGCCGGAGCACCCGTGCACATTCGGTGAGAGTCGCCGCGAGCGGCTGCACCACCATCAGGCCCATCGAACACACGGCCGCGTCGAAACTTTCAGGGGCGAACGGAAGGGCGGTGGCGTCGGCGCACACGACCCGGGCTCCGTGCCGTTGGTGGGCGAGCGCCAACTCCGCCATCGACCGGTCGACACCCACCACCCGCGGCCCCGAGGTGCCCACGTCCTCGCGCCCGGACTCGGCGTCGAGGGCCGCCGTCACGGCCCCGCTCCCGCACGCCAGGTCGAGCACCTGCCGACCCCGGCCGGCGACTGGACGGATGATCCAGGCGTACGGCGTGAGTCGACCCGCGGTGCACCTCTTGAGAACCTGTTCGGTGTAGCCCGCGTAGCGTTGGTGAAACTCGTCGAGATAACCCGGCCAGTCCGCTGTCACCTGCGATGCCGGCTCAGATTCGCTTGACGAAGATGTGGCTGGCGAGATCGTCGGAGATCTCCGCGGTACCGCCGCCTTCTGTTGCGTCGACGGCGGTGAGCAGGGCGCCCGCCGGTGTCGGCGCCACGATTACGACATTGCCGGGAAGTGCCCGCGCCCGGTGCAGGACCTCCATCGGCTCCGGTACCACCTGGACGGGCTCGCCGATCCGACGGATGAGGACCTTGGCCTCCTCGTCGGTCCCGCGCAGGCTCGCGACCACGCGGTTGAGCCGCTCGACACCGTCGAGGAAATCCTCGACCGGCCCCTTGCCGCCGAGCTCGTCGAGTCCGGGGATCGGGTTGCCGTACGGGGAGATCAACGGCTGGCCCAGGATCTCCACCAGGCGGCGTTCGACCTCCTCGGAGATGACATGCTCCCACCGGCACGCCTCGATGTGGGCAAGTTCCCAGTCGAGCCCGATCACGTCGACCAGGAGGCGTTCGGCGAGCCGGTGCTTGCGCATCACCCGGGTGGCCATCTGCCGACCCTTCGGCGAGAGCTCGAGGTGCCGGTCACCCTCGACCGTGACCAGGCCGTCGCGCTCCATCCGGGCCACGGTCTGGCTGACGGTGGGGCCGGACTGGTGGAGCCGCTCAGCGATCCGGGCACGAAGAGGGACGATGCCCTCCTCCTCGAGCTCGAAGATGGTCTTGAGATACATCTCGGTGGTGTCGATGAGCTCGCTGTGGCTCACGGCGGCTGTCTCCTCTGCGTCGGTCCCCGCGCGTCCGGTCCGTCTCTCGCGGTCTGCTCGCTCCCGTCACGTGTGCGTACGCCGGGGGTTCGTCTCGTCGCGACGAGGCCCAGGCGTCCGGGGGATCCGCGGGGAGGCGGATCCTACTGGCCAGCCCGACCGGCTCGCCGACCCTGCCAAAAGAATACGCGGCAGCGACCGATGCCGGTCATGACCGAAACGGGCGAAGCTGGACGTTATCGCGCGAGTGGATCGTACGTCGACAGCCGGCCGCACATCCCCCAGCGTTCAGTGGGTGCCGACTTCGCGTGGACTCCCCCCGCCCGCAGATGGGAGGCATCGCTTCCCCGGAGTCCGGCGAGTTGGCGGCCGGTCTCGTGGGCGGCGGCGAGTGGGCCGTCGCTCCACCGCCGCTCCCACGCGTCCAGCCGGGGGCGGACCAGTTGGTGCGCGGCATCGTGGAACTCGGTGAGCGCGTCCGGGCCCTCGTCGGCGACGCGTTCGCGGAGGGCGAGGAACCCTTCGACGGCGAGGTCGCGGCGGCGGCGAGCGGCGTGCCCGTCAGCATCGTCGAGTCGGTCGGGCGCGGCGAGCGCCGTGGCGGCGGCGTAGCGCTCGGGATCAGCGAGGATCTCCGGCGGCAGGGTGAGCACGGCGTCGCCGGCCTCGGGCAGTCCGGCGTTCTGCATCACGACCAGGACCTCGAGTCCGCCGTCGTTGACGGCGCGGTGGATGACGCCTGGCGTGAACCACACGACGTCGCCGACCTGGAGGGGAACCTCGAGATATCCGTCAGGACCGAGCGTCTGCAACCGGCCGACCCCGGCCGCGACGATGTATCCCTCCGTGCACACGAGGTGGATGTGTGGGGACCCACCGCGCAGGCCGTCGAGGGTGGGCCAGTCGTAGATGCGTACGCGCGAGACGGCGGTGCCGCCGGGGAAGTGACCGAGGACAGCGGACGTGGGGGTGTCCACGGGGCGGTGCGGGGAGGACTCGATGGTCATACCTACGCGGCTCCCTTGCGCGCCACGCCCTTCTCCTCGGCCTTGCGCTTGTCGCGGAGACGCTTGCGCCTGGCGCGGTCCTTGTTCCAACGAACTTTCGCTCGAGATCCTCGTCCCATGTCGGCAGCTTAGTCCTGCGGCCGGCCGGGCGCGCAAGGCGCGCATGGCTGGCGGGCACATGGCGGGTGCAGGGCGCACACACTGGCGCCTCTTCCATTGCCGGGATAGCTCGTCAGCCGCGCCGCGAGCGCGGGCGGAGGCCGATGAGCTGGGCCAGCTGCCCCGTCGAGTGCTCGAACAGCGCCCGCTTGTCGTCGAACAGCCCCTCGAGGTGCCCGAAGAGCTCGAAGCTCACCATCCCGTAGAGCTGGGTCCATGCCGTCAGGACGGCGCCAAGCGCTGCCGGTGGGACCCCGCGAAGCTGCAGGTCCTCGACCGTGGTGACCAGCTGGTCGACCTGTCGCGCCGCGGCCCGCGGCAGCCAGGACGGCGGTTCGAGCGCGTCAGCCTCGGCGCAGTCGCGGACGACCGCGAGCAGGACGCGTGGCACCCGAGCGGCCGAGTCCACGGTGTCACGCGGTGCCTGATAGCCGACGATCGGCGAGCCGTAGATCAGTGCGTACTCCCGAGGATGGGCAAGCCCCCAGTCGCGGACGGCGTGGCAACAGGCGCGCCACCGGCCGAGGAAGTCGCCTCGCCTCCGCCGCGCGTCCGCGTCCTCGACCTGCTGACCGATGGCGTCGTACGCATCGATGATCAGCGCGGTCAGCAGGTCGTCACGGCTGGGGAAATAACGGTAGAGCGCCGAGGAGACGACGCCGAGCTCCCGGGCGACCGCTCGGAGCGAGAGGGCTTCGGCGCCGTGTGTCGCGAGCTGACGGCGCGCTTCGTCCTTGATCTCGCGGGTCAGCTCGGACCGGGCGCGCTCCCTCGCGGTTCGAACCTTCGGCATGCCAGCCATCCTGCCACATCTTTGAGAGCGCCGACCACAATCGAGAGCACCGCTCTTGACAGCCTTTCAGCGTGCGTGAACACTGACCTCATTCGAGAGCACTGCTCACACTTTCCTCTGGACTGAAGGGCCGCACCCATGAGTGACCAGCCGACCTTCCGCTATCTCGCTCCCAAGCCGGGAGGCAACTCCGTCCACCGGGCGGCGCGCTGGCTGACCGGCCACGGCGTCAGCCTGTTCGGCTCACGGCTTCTCCGCGTCCGTGGCCGGACCTCTGGCGAATGGCGTACGACGCTGGTCAATCTGCTCGAGGTGGACGGTGTGAGGTACCTCGTCGCGCCGCGCGGGCACACCCAGTGGGTACGCAATCTCCGCGCAGCCGGTTCGGGTGAGCTCGTCCTCGGCCGGCGGGTCACCCCGGTCCGCGCCGAGGAGCTACCGGACGGCGAGAAGATCCCGATCCTGCGGGCCTACCTGAAACGGTTCGGCTGGGAGGTCGGGATGTTCTTCGACAACCTCGACAAGAACTCACCCGATGAGGACCTCCGGGAGGCAGCTCCGGGCTTTCCCGCCTTCCGCCTGTCCGTTCCATGATCATGAAGGGAAAGTCGCGTGTACGCCGCAAATCTTTATGATCACGATCATGATCACGGGGAAGGGGCCGGTTGGCGGGGCAGGACGGCCGCGGCGCTACACGGCGCGACATCGTGAGCCGGCGATGCCACCATGTGTGGCGACGCGCCGACGAAGGGAGCCGACGATGACGGGCACACCGCAGCTCACCTTGGACACGCCGTACGCAGTGGATCCGGCCGACGTCAAGGCCTACGACGAGCAGGGGTTCGTCAAGCTCTCCGGCGTGGCGAGCCGGGGACTGGTCGAGGCGTACGAGCCAGAGGTCACCGCGAAGGTGATCGAGCTCAACACGATGCACCTGCCGCTCGCGGAGCGGTCGACGTACAAGAAGGCGTTCCTGCAGGTCACCAACCTGTGGCGGGAGAGTGCGGCGGTGCGGGAGCTGGTATTTGCGCGGCGGTTCGCCCAGATCGCGGCGGACCTGCTGGGCGTCGACGGCGTACGTCTCTACCACGACCAGGCGCTCTACAAGGAAGCCGGCGGCGGCCTCACGCCCTGGCACGCGGACCAGTACTACTGGCCGCTCTCCACCGACCGTTGCTGCACGCTCTGGCTGCCGCTACAGGAGACGCCGCTCGAGATGGGACCGCTCGCGTTCGCCGCCCGGAGCCACCACTTCTCCTACGGACGGGAGCTGGAGATCAGTGACGAGTCGGAGGCCGCGATCGGCCGAGCCGTTGCCGAGCAGGGGTTCCCGTTCGTGGAGGAGGCGTTCGCGCTCGGAGACGCCAGCTTCCACTCCGGCTGGACGTTCCACCACGCGGGCCCGAACACCACGCAGATCCCACGCCGGGTCATGACGGTCATCTACATCGACGCCGACATGATCATCAGCGAACCGACCAACCGGAACCAGGAGATCGACCTCGAAGCGTGGTTCCCGGGTGCGCGACCTGGCGAGGTTCCTGACACCGAGATGAACCCGGTTCTCTACCGGCGGACCGGTAAATGACCGCCCGCGAACCCGACCGTGCTGGACGATCCCGCCGAGCCGCGGGTCGCGATAGCGTCTGACCATGCTCGCGCGCGACCTCGTTGAGGAGTACCCATCCGTCACCAGCGACGCCGACGCCCTCGAGGCCGCCCAGCTCCTGGGCCACCACAGGTTGCCCGGCCTGCTCGTCACCACCCCGGACGGTCGGCCGATCGCGGTCCTGCCGGCCTCACAGGTGGTGCGGTTCGTCGTCCCGAAGTACATCCAGGACGACCCGTCATTGGCGCGGGTCCTCGGCGAGAAAGCCGCGGACAGCATCGTCAACCAGCTCAGCCCGCTCACCGTCGGTGACATGTTGCCGGAGCGACTGCCCGAACTCCCGATCCTCCACGGTGACGACACCGTGCTCGAGCTGGCCGCCCTGATGGCGCGCCTGCGCTGTCCGCTGGTGGCGATCGTCGACGACGACCACGTGCTCGGCGTCGTCACGGCGTCCCGGCTGCTGTCGCTGGCCCTCCACGCCTCATGAGGAGGTACGAAGGGCGGAGCCGCATCCTGGCCGAGCCGCCGAGGCGGGTCCCCTCGTGAGTCCGTGGATCGCGCTCGCGGTCTTCGTGGCGGCGTACGTCTTCATCGCCACCGAACGTATCCCCCGCCTCGCGGCCGCTCTCGGCGGCGCGGGCCTCGTGCTGGCGTTCGGCGTGGTCGGCGCCCACGACGTGTTCTACTCCGAGGACACCGGCATCGACTGGAACGTCATCTTCCTGCTGCTCGGCATGATGATCATCGTCGGCGTACTCCGGCAGACCGGCATCTTCGAGTTCCTGGCCATCTGGGCGGCGAAGCGGGCGCACGGCGACCCTTTCCGGGTGATGGTGCTGCTGTGCCTGCTCACCGCAGTCGCCTCGGCGTTCCTCGACAACGTCACGACGGTGCTGCTGATCGCTCCGGTGACCCTGCTCGTCTGCCAACGCATAGGCGTACGCCCAGAGCCCTACCTCATCGCCGAGGTGCTCGCCTCCAACATCGGCGGCACCGCCACCCTCATCGGCGATCCACCCAACATCATCATCGCCAGCCGGAGCGGCCTGACGTTCAACGACTTCCTCGTCCACCTCGCGCCGCTCATCGTGGTGCTCCTCGTCGTGTTCGTCGTGCTGTGCCGGGTGTTGTTCCGGCGTGAGTTCGAGGCCGATCCGCGTCAGGTGGCCGAGGTGATGGATCTGGACGAGCGGGAAGCGATCAATGACGTACGCCTGCTGCGGCGCAGCCTGATCGTCCTGGCGGCCGTGCTCGCGGGATTCGTCCTCCACTCGACCCTGCACGTCGAGCCGTCCATCGTGGCGCTGCTGGGGGCGGGCGTGCTGGTCGTGGTGAGCAGGCTCAGCGCCGGGTCCTACCTGGAGGAGGTGGAGTGGGAGACGCTCGTCTTCTTCATGGGGTTGTTCGTCATGGTGGGAGCGCTGGTGAAGGTCGGCGTCATCGACGCGATGGCGCACTGGCTGGCGGGAACGGTACGCGGGGAGGCCGGACTCGCCGTCGTCGTGGTGCTGTTCGGGTCGGCGGTGCTGTCCGCCCTCGTCGACAACATTCCGTACGTCGCGACGATGAGCCCCGTGGTGGCGCAGCTGGTCGCGCCTGACGGTCCGCTCGCCGGGCAGACCGTGCTGTGGTGGGCGCTCGCGCTCGGCGCCGACCTCGGCGGCAACGCGACCGCGGTCGGCGCGAGCGCCAACGTGGTCGTCATCGGGATCGCCCGGCGCAACGGGTACCCCATCAGCTTCTGGGAGTTCACGAAGTACGGTTCGGTGGTGGCCGCTGTGACCGTCGTACTCGCCCTGCCCTATCTCTGGTTGAGGTATCTGTGATGAGCGTCCACCAGGACGGTCGGCGCGCTGCCGGCTACGCCGGGATCATCTGCGACCTCGACGGCACCGTCTACCTGTCCGGGCGGCCGTTGCCCGGTGCGGTCGACGCGTTGAACGCCCTCCGCGCGGCAGGCGTACGGGTGGCGTTCGTGTCCAACAATCCGTTGCGTACCGCCGAGTCCTACGCCGAACGCCTGACCGGGCTCGGCGTCCCGACCGGACGCGAGTCCGTCGTCACCTCGGGTGGGGTGATGGCGTCCTGGCTGCGTACGCAGATGCCGGGCGCGCGGGTCCTCCTCCTCGGCGAGACCAGCCTGCGCGACGAGCTTCGCGCCGCCGGGGCGAAGGTCGTCGAGCGGGGTGGCGAGGCGGAGCTGGTGGTGGCGTCGTTCGACCGGACCTTCCGGTACGAGACGTGGCTGGAGGCGTTCCGGGCGCTGCGGGCGGGTGCGCGGTTCGTCGCGACCAACCCGGACCGGACGTGCCCGGTGGACGGCGGTGAGGTACCTGACGCCGGCGGCATCATCGCGGCACTCGAGACCAGCACCCGTCGCGAGGTGGAGGCGGTGATGGGCAAGCCGTCACCGCTGATGCTGGCCGCGGCGCTCGACTGCCTCGGGCTCGCCGCCGACCAGGTGCTCGTCGTCGGCGACCGGCTGGAGACCGACGTCGAGCTGGGTCACCGGGGCGGACTCGACACCGCGCTGGTGCTGACCGGTGTCACCGACGAGGCGGCGGCCGGGAGCGCCGAACCGCCGCCGACCTACGTACTCCCGTCGCTCGCCGACCTCCCCGCGCTCGCCTTGGGCCCTCGATGACGTGACCGCCGCACGTGATCGGTGCTTGGTGGTCGGTGTGCGGTGTCAGTCGCGGGCGAGTTCGGAGCCGAGGGGCCACGGGTTGGCCTTGCAGCTGCCGACACCCTTGGTCTGCTGCATCATGACCGGCGCCGGTTGCCCGGCCCCCGCGCAGTCCACGTGCCCCTTGCTCAGCCGGTGTCCGACCTCGTGGTTGACGACGTAGTTGCGGTAGTTCACCACGTCCTTGCCGAACGCCTCCGCACCGAACGCCCAGCGCTTCGCGTTGATCACGACCCGGTCCCCGGTGCGGCAGGACAGTTCGCCGTTGGTCTGCAGCGGCGCGCAGAGCCGGTCCACCGTCGCGGGCGTCGCCAGCAGGATGTGCAGGTCGACCGGACCGCTGTCGACGCGCTGGAAGGTCGCCCATCCGGCGGCCGCCCAGCTGCGCGGGTCGCCGAGGATCTTGTCGACGGTCGTCGCGATCTCGGCGGGAGGGTACGGAAGGTCCCTCTCGACATCGACCTGGTACTTGATCAGCGGGCCAGAACCGGTCCGTCCGGTACCTCCGGCCGCGACGCCGAAGTCGCCGGAGCCCTTGGTGACGATGGTCACCGCCTTCGGCGGCCGTGCCCTTGGCGTGGACGAAGCCGACGGCGGCGTGGCGGTGCTCGGGGCGGCAGGACTGGTCGATACCGGGAACGGCCCCCGATCCTTGTTCCTCGACACCGGCGCGTCGTCGGCCGGCGCGGTGACGTCAGGACCCTGCTCGACCTTCCGGTCCATGGCGGTCGGTACTCCGACCAGGGCCTCGGTAGGCAGCCACAGCCCGTACCAGTCGGCGAGAAGTCCGAATCCGAGAATGAACGTCGAGATCAGAGCCACACTCGCACGCCGGATCCTGCGGCGGCGGGTTTGGAGCTGGTGGTCGGTGAGTGTCTGGGTACGGCGTTTCGTGGTCCTCGGCCTTTTCGTCCCGGACGTCTTCGTCCTGGCTGACGTCGTGCGGCGTACCTTCCTGCGGGCGAACATCGGTGGCGAGCCCTCCCCTGGTCGATCCCCCTCACCCCGGGGTCACCCTAGCGGGACCCGAAAACCCCCCTAGTCGACCGGCGCGGCGCCAGTGATCCGATGCAGGGCGAAAGTCCGTGCCTCTCCCGCCGCATGGTCATACGCCGTGAGCCAGCCCCCGTCGATCCGAACCGGGTCAACGATGCGGTCGCGGGCACCCCCCTGCTGGTCTACGTACCCCATCCAGACCGACCATCCACCCGCCAGAGCGGCCCGAAGAACCTCGACAGCTTCGGCCGAGGCGGTACGCCGGAGTTGCCCCACTGCGGCCCCGGCGGGCCGGCTGGCCCGGGCCCGATCGCCGGCCCGGACGGCGCGTACGGCGGCCATCAGCACGTCCGGTTCGGGTTCTCGCGGACCTGTCGTGCCCGCCCGTGCCGGCGCCTCGGCGGTCCTCCCGGCCCGCGTACCGGTGAGCACCAGCGCGCCCTCCGGGGTTTCGGCGACCGGCGAATACCCAAGGGCCCGCAGCTCGTCGACGATCACCTTCACCGGCTGCCGGCCGATGACCACGGTCGGTGCGATCCGGCGCAGGCCGAGGGGTGTGGTCCGGCGGTCGGCCAGCAGCGCGTCGAGCGCGGCCGGGTCGTCGCAGCGGAGGTACGCCGTCGCGGTGCCCGCCCGGAGGTGGCCGTGCCGGCGGGCTATGTCGTCGATGAGGTACGACAGCGGCTGCGGCACCGGCGTGGCCGAGTGGCGGGACACCAGGTCGTGCAGCTCCGCCGCCGTCCGACCCCCGTCGAGGGCGCGACGGACCGACTCCGCACTGAACCGGTAGACGGTGGCACCTCCGTGGGACTCGGCATCGGCCATGCTCGCCAGGGCGCGGGCCAGCTCGGGCCGCAGCGGGCCGGGGGCGACGGCGGTGAGGTCGGCCTGCAGGAGTACGTGGTCGACGGGTTCGGGGAGCAGCGGTAGGAGCGTTGCGGCGG
The DNA here is from genome assembly GCF_040120725.1 of Actinopolymorpha sp. B9G3. Lineage (NCBI taxonomy): Bacteria > Bacillati > Actinomycetota > Actinomycetes > Propionibacteriales > Actinopolymorphaceae > Actinopolymorpha > Actinopolymorpha sp. B9G3. Next base: position 131,390 of record NZ_JBEEAB010000011.1, read on the forward strand.
CGGCCTTCTCGCTCTCACGCAGGGCGGCGCCGTGGGCGGCGAGGGCACCGAGGCCGGTGACGCCCAGGACGGCGGCCTCGGTGAGGGTCCAGTCGAGGAGCTGGCGGACGAACGCGGTCATCCGCCGGGGCCGCAACCACTGCGCCCGGGCCGCGACCGCCTCGGCGTCCGGCGCGGTGTTCGCCGGCGCCTCCGCGAGAACCTGGAGTACCAGCTGGCGGACGTCCGGGGCGACGCTGCGTTCGACGTCCAGTGCCAACGCCGGCAGGAGCTTGTCGCGGTCGTCGCGGCTCCCGACGAGCCCCGGCACCCGGGTCGAGTACAGCCAGGCGCCCGCGATCCTGGCCCAGCGGTCGGCGGGTTCAAGCGCGAGCCAGGTGTCGTAGGCGGGGGTGGGAAGCCAGCCGTCGTCGTCGCCGACGGCGACGAGTCCGGCGGCGAACGCGGTCTCGATCACCAGTGCCGCGGTGGGCTCGTCGACGTCGAGACCCGAGGCGGTACGGCGCAGGTCGCGTACGCCCACACCGCCCGCGCGCAGGATCGTCGGAGGCTCGGCACCCCACGCGTCGAGGAGCTGCTCGACCAGGCGTACGACGTCCAGCGTGGTACCGGCGGCGGTCCGGTCGACGAGCGCCTGGTCGCGGGCGGTCCCCGCCAGCGCGGGCGGATCGAGCTCGCCGGCCGGGAGAAGCCGGCCGCCGCGGAGGTGGAGGCCGACCTCCCGGGGCAGCGTCACGGTCCGGGCGTCGCGGGCGACGAGGAGGCCGCGGGCGAGGAGCTGCTCGACCGGGCTGCGGGCGGACTCGACCGTGACGGTCCGGTTGGCGTCGGACACCAGCCCGATGGGTGGCCCGGCGGCCAGGCGTTCGGCGACGGATCGCGCCTCCGCGCCGGCCTCGTCGAGAAGTGCGGCCAGGTGTGCGCTGTCGGCGAGGCGCGGGTCGTCCGCCGGCGGTCCGAGGCCGGCGGGGTGCGGGCCGAGCAGATCGGGGACGACGGCGGCCACGTCCAACGCGTCGTCGGGGCCCCAGACGAGGGCAAGGGAACGCAGCCGGGCCAGGGTCGCGTCCAGTTGTTCGTTCGGGAGGTCGAGAAGTGTCCGAAGGGCGGCCCTGGAGACCTGTGGCGCGGCGACCACCACGGCCTCCACGACCGCGAGCTCGCGCCGGTCGAGACGGTCCAGCGCCCGTGCCAGCGAACTCCTGGTCGTCGCCCTGGCCGCGAGCGCCACGATGTCCGACGGCAACGGGGTGACGAGATCCGGTCGGGCGCGGAACAACCGCACCAGCGCGTCGTCAGCGAGGGTGCGGAGAGCTTCTGCGAGCGTGACCGGCTCGGCAGCCATTCTGGCCATCCCTTCCACGGTAGAGCCCACTCCACCGTAGAGCTCCAGGCCAAGCGCCGGGTGCCTGCGGACTTGTCGAAGGTATCTCGTCATCTATGGCGACATACCTCTGACAGGTGACCGGGGCCGAGCCCGACCGCACGACGACCCTGGCCGACCCTGAGGGGCTTGCCAGGGTGGGCGCGGGCCCTTCCCCGATGTGCGTGGAGGGTCCCGGACGGCACGGTGGATCCATGCCGTTCGCAGGAGAGTTCTGGGGGTACGCATGTCGGTGACGGGGACCCTCGCCGATCTCCATGCCATGGTGACCGCACTGCATCCTGGCGTGCTCGTCGCGCTCACCGTCCTGGCGGTCTCGCTCGAGACGTCGCTGTTCGTCGGGCTGCTGGTTCCCGGGGACGTCGTACTCCTCGTCGCCGGCGCCACCGTGACGACGCCCGGCGAGTTCGTGGCGGTGGTCGTCGCCGGCATCGCCGGTGCCCTCGTGGGGGAGGCGACCGGCTACGCGTTGGGCCGCCGCTACGGGACGCGTCTCCGGCACAGCCGGCTCGGCCAGCGCCTCGGCGAACGCCGCTGGATCCGTACCGGCCGCGCGCTGGACCGTTGGGGTGGACGCGCGATCGTGACCGCCAGGTTCACGCCGGTGGTCCACGCGATGCTGCCGGTCGTCGCGGGAACGCTCGGCTATCCGATCGGACGGTTCCTGCGCTGGTGCGGTGCCGCGGCGGTCATCTGGTCGCTCGTGTACGCCGGTGCCGGCGCGTTGGCGGGCAGCCAGCTCGCGCGGGTGAACGGCTCGCTCGGTCTGTTCGGCTACGGCGTACTCCTCGTTGTCGGCGTCTTGATCGCCCTCAAGTGTGGGAAGGCTGTCAAGACCGCCTTGCGTCGGCGGTCGGCGCCGGTCGCGCCGGTCGGGTCAGCTGCGTTGGCGGGGTCAGGTGGACCGGTCGCATCAGGTGGACCGGTCGGGTCAGGTGAACCGGTCGCGTCAGGTGAACCGGTCGGAATGGTGGACGCGTGCGATCGCGGGAGGTGACAACTGATGAGCCTGGCTCCTGAGGTGACGGCTCGGCTGGAAACGTCTGCCGGGACCACCCATGCGCCTGCTCTGGCGAATCCCCGCTCCCGACACGCATCGACTCCGCCCGTGGCGAAGAACCGCACCGGGCGCGGATCGAGAACCACAGCGGAGGTCGCACGTCGCGACGGGCGTGGGGCACGTCGCGACCGTGACTTCCGGCTGTCGTGGCGTGGCCGCCATGTACTCGTCCTCGCCGCCGTGGTCGGCCTTGTCGGCTGGCTCGCGTACGAGAACCGGGACGCCTTCGACCCCGGGCTGTGGCGCGCGAACCTGCACCTCGGCTGGGCGCTGCTCGCCGTCGCCGGCATGGGGCTCACGCTCGCCGGCAACGCATGGAACCTCTCCGGCGCGAGCCCGACCCGGTTGCGGTTCTGGCCGACGTTCGCCGCACAGGTCGCCGGGTCGCTGCTGCGCATCGTGTCGCCGGCAGCGGTGGGTGCCGCCGCCGTCAACGTGCAGTACCTCCGGCGGGCCGGCGTGAGTGGGACGGCCTCGCTCGGCGCCGTGTCGGTCGCGCAGTCCGTACAACTGCTGCTGGCGCTGTTGTTGCTCCCGCCCGTTGCCATCGCGGCCGGTGCCGAGGCCGAACTGTTGAGCGCCGACGGCCTGTGGATCGCGCTCGCCGCGGTGGCCGGGACAGCGGTGGCCGCGGGTGCCGTCGTCCTCGTCGTACGCAGGTCTCCCCTGGCGGAGGCTCGGGTCCGGATGCTGCTGGGTGAGCTGTCCCGGTCGCTGCGGGCGATGGCGGGCGAGCCGCGGCGGGCGGTCGTGAGCGTCGCCGGCGCGGTCTGCGTCTCGGGCGGGCTCATCCTCGCGCTGTGGTCGTCCGTGCATGCGTTCGGTGGGTCGCTGGCGTTGCTGACGGCGGCGGGCGTTCTCCTGCTCGGAAGTACGGCGGGCAACATCGTCCCGGTGCCTGGTGGACTCGGCTCGGTCGACGCGGCGCTCGTCGCCGCGTTGACGGCGACCGGCACCCCGCTCACCGTGGCGTTGCCGGCGGTGGCGTTGTTCCGGCTGGTGACGCTGTGGCTGCTGCTTCCGGCGGGCCTGGTGAGCCTCGGCCTGCTCCGCAGCCGCGGGCAGCTGTAGGGAGCCCGCGAGCGTGTAAGGCTGGAGCTGTCGGGTAGTCCGACCGACTGGCCCCGACCTCGAGAAGCGAAAGCGGGGAGAACCATGGCAAAGGTCGCATTTGTCGTCGACGAGATCTTCGAGGACTCCGAGTTCCAGGTCCCGTACGACGAGGTACGCAAGGCGGGACACGAGGCCGTCGTCGTCGGCAGGGAGAAGGGCAAGGAAGTCACCGGCAAGAAAGGGACGAAGGTCACGGTCGAGCTCGGATCCGACGACGCGCGGGCGGATGACTTCGATGCCGTCGTCGTGCCGGGTGGCTACTCACCGGACAAGGTGCGTACGGACGCGAAGCTGGTCGACCTGACCCGCCAGGCGTACGAACACGGCAAGCCGGTCGCGGCGATCTGCCACGCCGGCTGGGTACTCGCCGAGGCGGACATCGTGCGCGGCAAGACGGTGACGTCGTACCACTCCATCAGGACCGACCTGGTCAACGCCGGTGCCGAGTGGGTCGACAAGGAAGTCGTGGAGGACGGCAACCTCATCACGTCCCGTACGCCCGCCGACCTGCCGGCGTTCTGCGCCACCCTCCTCCGACAGCTCGGCTCGTAGACCCACCGCAGACCGCGGCGGGGCCGGTGTGGGCCGGAATCCCAGCGGCGCCGGGATCCCGCACACCGCGCCCGCCGCGCCTGCCGCGCCGGGCAACCTCCGGCGACGGCGAACCGTCTGAATGGCTATGAGATCTCGCAGACTGCTCGGATGCCTGGCCCTTCTCCTGGCTGCCGCAGGCACCGGTGGCTGCGGCGGAGGGGTGACAACAGTGGACCCAGGCGCCGGATCCGAGGCGGAGGACCAGCTACGCGGACGTACGTACCTCTCGACCGAGGTCACGGACTCCGGTGCCCCCCGCGCACTCGTCGACGGCACCCGGATCAGCCTGCAGTTCACCGACGACGGCCGGTTGCTCGCCAACGCCGGCTGCAACTCCATGTCCGGTGAGGTCAGCCTCGACGACAGCCGGCTCGACGTGGGCGGCGGCCTCGCGACGACCGAGATGGGCTGCGATCCCGCCCGGCACGAGCAGGACGAATGGCTGGCGAAGCTCTTCGACACCAGCCCGGAATGGCGCGTCGACGGCGACCGGCTGATCCTCACCTCGGGCGAGTCGAGAATCGTCCTCCTCGACCGCAAGGTCGCCCAACCCGACCGCCCGCTGACCGGCACCCGCTGGAAGCTCACGACGATCATCGACGGGGAGGTGGCGTCGTCGGTGCCGAAGCTGGACAAGACGCCGGACCTCACCTTCACCAAGGGCGGAGAGGTCAGGGGCTTCAGCGGTTGCAACGGTTTCGGTGGCGAGGCGACCGTCTCCGGTTCGACCATCGCGTTCGGGTCGTTGCAGGGCACCCTGATCGCCTGCCCGGGCGCTGCGGGCGAGGTCGAGCGGACGGTCCTCGACGTGCTGAAGGGCGACGTCCAGTTCACGATCGACGCGGACCAGCTGCGGCTGCGGCATCCGGACGGCAAGACCCTCGTCTACTCGGCCGCCACCGCCAAGGACCGCTGAGTCGTAGCCCTCACGGCAGCCGCCGCTACGGACAGTGTGCGCCGACCATCGCGTCCAGGACCTCCCGGCCCCAAGGTCGAGGACGCTGGTCCCGCCCTCCAACTCGCACCTCGTCGCACCTCGACGCCCGTCCCGGACCCCGACCGGGACAGGCACATTGCCACGCAACGTAGGGTCGATGCCGTGGCCCCAGATGCGTTAGTCGTCGGTTTCGACCTGGATATGACCCTCATCGACTCCCGTCCCGGCATCGCCGCGGTCTGGGACGCGGTCTCCGCGCGTACCGGCGTCCACGTCGACAGCGCCACCGTCGTGACCCGGCTCGGGCCACCGCTGGACCACGAGGCGGCACAGTGGTTCCCGCCCGCCCAGGTGCCGGCGGCCGTCGCGCTCTACCGCGAGCTCTATCCCGACCTGGCCGTCGAGGCCGCCGCGCTGCTGCCGGGTGCGGCCGAGGCGATCAAAGCCGTACGCCGGCACGGCGGCAAGGTGCTGGTCGTCACCGCCAAGAACGAGCCACACGCCCGCCTGCACCTCGAACACCTCGGGCTCGAGGTCGACGAGATCGCGGGCGACGTCTGGGCGGAGGAGAAGGGCACGGTCCTGCGCGCGCACAACGCCACGATCTACGTCGGTGACCACCACGGTGACATGCTCGGCGCGCGGACGGCGGGGGCCCTGGCGCTGGGCGTCCCGACCGGGCCGCTCTCGGCGGAGGAGCTGCGGGCCGCCGGGGCGGACGTCGTACTCACCGATCTTGCCGACTTTCCGTACTGGCTCGACGAACACATGCTCACCACCCGGCTGGCCGCACTCGAGACGCAGCTGACCGCCCTGGGTTCGCTCGTCGTCGCGTTCTCCGGCGGCGCGGACTCGGCGTTCCTGCTCGCGGCGGCCGTCCGCGCGTTGGGCTCGGACAACGTGGCCGCCGCCACCGCCGTCTCGCCGTCCCTGCCCGACGCCGAGCTGGCGCCGGCGCGCGAGTTCGCCGACTCGCTCGGGGTCCGCCATCTCACTCCGCGTACGGACGAGATGGCCCGGGAGGGTTACCGCGCCAACGACGGAGACCGGTGCTACTTCTGCAAGGCCGAACTGCTCGAGGTCGTCACGCCCATCGCGGCCGAGCTCGACATCGCCCACGTCGCGACCGGCACGAACGCCGACGACGCCCGAGCCGGGTTCCGCCCGGGCATCCGCGCGGCGGCCGAGCGCGGTGCGGTCACCCCGCTCAGGGACGCCGGCCTCACCAAGGAGCAGGTCCGCGAGGCGTCCCGCCGCTGGGGCCTGCCCACCTGGGACAAACCGGCCGCGGCCTGCCTGTCGAGCCGGATCGCGTACGGGCTCTCGATCACCCCGGCCCGCCTCGCCCGCGTCGAACAGGCCGAGGTCGCCCTTCGGGCGGTCCTCGCCGAGACCGGCGTACCCGTCCGCAACCTCCGGGTCCGCGACGTCGGCGACACTGCGCGGATCGAGGTCGACGCCGATCTCGTCGAGGCGGTCGAGGCGCTGCAGGAGGCACACGAGGCGGTGCTGGCGGCCGGGTTCGAGACAGCGGAGGTCGACCCGAAGGGCTTCCGGTCCGGCTCCATGAACGATCTGCTGCCCGAACCGTCCCGCTTCCGCTGATCCTGATCCTGGGTCTGCGTGGCGGCCGCCACGCGACGCGCGGCCCGCGGTCCGGGCCGAAGCCGGCACGTAGGTGGCGTGAGGCGTACTAAGAGGTAGAGGCCAGACGTCCAGACGTCTACCCTTGGAGCGGCCCCCGTCCTGCGGGGCCCAGTCATGAGAAGACGTGTCATGAGAGCGCGGGTCGCCCGGTTCCGCTGCTCTCCCATCCCAGACAGTGCATCCGAGCGAGGTCGATGTGCCGGCAGGCAAGGTGAAGTGGTACGACGCGGACAAGGGCTTTGGCTTCCTCACCAAAGACGACGGAGGGGATGTCTACGTCCGGGCCTCCGCCCTGCCCAGCGGCCTGACCTCACTCAAGGCGGGGCAGCGGGTCGAGTTCGGCATCGTCGCGGGCCGCAAGGGTGACCAGGCGTTGTCCGTACGCCTGCTCGAGCCACCGCCCAGCGTCTCCAAGGCGATGCGGAAGTCGCCGGACGAGATGGTGGTCATCGTCGAGGACCTCATCCGGCTGCTCGACGGCCTGGAGGGGACCTACCGGCGTGACCGGCACCCCGACGGCCGGACGGCCAAGCAGGTGTCGACCGTCCTCCGGGCGCTCGCCAACGAGCTGGAGCTCTGAGCCGCCGCTCCCTTGCTGTTCGCCGGTCCTCGGCGCGGGCGGCTCGCTGTCCACGCGTGGCCCCCTCGCCGGTTCCCACGCGTGGCCCCTTCGCGTGTTCCCGCGGGGGGCTCCTTCGCGTGTTCCCGTGCGTGGCGTCACCTGTTGCCCGCCTGGTCAGCCAGGCGTGTGGTCACCGGCGAGGCGTCGACACCTGGCCAACATTCCACAGGCATGCCCAGCGTGGTCATTTGCCGGCGCGAACGGCGGTGTCCGCCACCCGGCTTCGGCGTACCGTTGAGAGCGTGGCCAGTGGACACATCGGTGAGCTGTACGCAGACAACCTGACCGACGCCGACCTCGAGCTGTTGGCCGAGGCGGCCGCGCCGACACTCACCGCCGCCGAGCTGCGGCACGAGCCGGCGGCGATTCCCGGCCTCTTCGACCGGCCGGAGGTCTTCGAGGCCGTCTTCGGTCGTACGCAGGAACCTCACGACCGCTGGCTCGTCGGGGTGTCGCCGTTCCTGGCGTTCACGACCGCGGTGCACCGGTCGGCCGCGGACCTGTCCCACACGAGCTACCTCACCGAACGCACGGGAGCCCGCGAACGCGTCCCCGTCTTCGACGGCCCGGAGCTGGCCAGCTTTCTCGAACCCTTGGCGCGGCGGCTGTTCTTCGCCGAACTGCTGGCCTCGTTCGCCCGGGTGGCCAGCGGGCGGTATGTCGTGCGTACCGCCCGCGGTCTGCGTTCCCGTCGCTACAGCGAACTCGACCCCGTTCGCCTCGCCGGCCTCGTCGACACGGTGCCTCCCGCCGAACGGCCGGGCGCCTACCGCCGACTCGGTGACGTGGTGCTGTTCCTCGCCGGCGTGTTCCCCGACTACACGACCAGGCACGCCCTGGGCCCGATCGACGCGGCCCGCCTGCTGCGCGCGGCCGGCATCGTCCGCGAGGACCGCGACGCGCTCGCCGCGGCTCCGGCGATCGACCTCTTCGAGCATCTGGGTGCCCGCTGGTACCGCCAGGCGTCTCAGCTGGCGCCGCTGCGGACGGTGCGCCTGGAGGTCATCGCCGAGGTCGCGGAGAGTTTCCGGCAGGCGCGGCGGGTGCTCAACTTCGTCGCCGACCGGTACCTCTTCCCGGCCGGCGGCGGTTGGTTCACCCCTCCCGGCACCTGAGCGCGTCCCTCACCTGGCGGCGTACGCCAGGCTCCACGATCTGCTCGACACCCGTGGGCGGATGGCCCGCTCACTTCACCGCGTACGCCCTCTCGACCACCTGCTCGACGCCGTTGCCGAGGCTGTCGGTGGCGGCGACCTTCAGCGTCACGTAACCGCCGGCGCCCGGCCGGTTGTCGACGTGCGCCACCCACGCGGACCCTTCGCCCACCGTGACCGGTGCGGCGGACCACGTCTCGCCGTCGTCGTAGGACGCCCACGCCGACACCTCACCCACCGCGCCCGGCTCGTAGTCCGGCTGCCCTTCGAACGTCAGCCGCACTGGGAAGTCCGCCGTCGCGGGGGCCCGGTTGTACGCGTCGAGCGGCACGTCGTAGTCCGGCAGCAGGATCGGCAGCGCCACCGTGTCCTCACCCGGCGGCCGGCCCGACCGGAACGTGAAGGTCGTCTCGGTCCGCAGCGACAGTCGCCAGTCCGGATAGGAACTCGACCCCGCGAACGGCCGTGCGGTCGTGACCTCCAGCCGGTAGTCCGCCACCGGTTCCTCGACCGCCGCCTGCCCGAACGCCCCGAACGACGACTGCCCGACCAGGACGCCGTTGCGGTACAGCTTCAGTCCTCCGGTGTCGCCGAAACCGGCCCGCGGCCCCATGTGGTCGGGGTCGGCGTCCTGCCAGTGCGGGAACTCGAAGCCCACCAGATTGCCCTGCCGTTCCGCGACGTGCAGGTGGGTCCCGTCGTCGGCCACGCGGACACCGGTCTGCATCGGGTGTTTGAACCACGTCGTCCGCAGGGAATCCCCGCGGGTGAAGGTGCGTACCCGGTCGTAGACCACCGCGCCCCAGATGACGTTGGCTGTGACGATCTGCTCCCAGCCGGTGTCGCCGGGGGTGTAGTAGACGTCGCGCTCCTGCGGCGTGCGTACCTGGTTGACGTCGCCGACGTAGGCCACCGCGCCCCCGGTCCACGGCCGGTGCGCGATCGGCAGGTCGGCATAGCCGAGCGACCGGTCGCCCGGTGCGTACCACGTCTCGTGGACGCGACCGAGGTCACTGGCGTACACCGTGTGCGTCCGGTCGGAGCCGATCCGGTCCTTGTCGAAGTACGCCAGGTTGTAGACGTACGGGCTGTCGGCGACCGCCGACCACGACAGCCGCACCGGGCCGTCGGCCGCGGCGAGGCGCTCCCGCAGCAGCTGCTCGTCTTCGGGCGTGAGGGTCAGCCCGGGAGCCGCCGGAACCATCACGCCGTTCACGAAGCTCGGCCGCGCGGTCCAGCGCCAACGCCCCGGTGAGTCACGCCCGACGAGGACCGCCCGCGCGCCGGCGGCCGCCGCGTCCCGCAGGAGGGTGCTGATCCGTGTCGCCGTCGGCGTCGGCATGTGGATGAGGGCCACCTTGTCGCGCACGCCGGCGGCTTCGAGGTCCTCCGGCGTACCGTCGCCCACGTCGACGACCTCTGCCGTCGCCTCGCCGTCCAGCAGCTCACCCCAGGCCATGGGCGCCGGATCGATCCGCGCTCCACCGCGGCCTGCGATGCGCATGTCTACGTCGGGTGCGTACATCCGCAGGTACGTTCCCAGCTCGAAGTGACCCTTGCCGACCTGGTGCGGGTCGGGCACGGCGTAGAGGTCCTCCACCGAGGCGTTCGCCAGATAGCCGCCGGACACCACCCAGTCGCTGGCCCACCGGCCGTACAGCATCGCGCCGCCGCGCAACTCCAGCGGCCGGTCGCCGTCGACCTCGAGCCCCCGCCCCTCGCGCGCGTCCAGGACCAGGGTCATGTCACGGTCGACGGTGATCTCGGGACGGCCGGCGTAGGTCGCCGAGGCGACCAGCCCCGTGGCCGCTGTGCCGAGGTCGCGGGTGGTGATGAGCGCGGCGATGGAGTACGTACCTGCGCGGACGCGGAACGTGTCGTCCTTGCCGTCGGGATAGACCCGCCACCCTCCTGGCGCGTCGACGTTGAGGACGTCGAGGAACCCGGTCCCGGTGGCGCGGTTTCCCTGCCGGTCAAGGGTCCTGACGGTGAGGTCGACCGTCTCCGGTTCGAGCCAGAAGCCGACCGGTGTCGTCACAACGGTGCCGTCAGGCGCCCGGCCGACCAGCCGTCCGCCGAACTCGCCGTACGCCGCGTCGTCGACCCGTGTGCGGGGGTCGACGGTCACCGGCACAGCGGCGCTCCCGCGCGCCGGCACGGTGAGCGTGCGCGCGCCGAGTTCGACCATGCCGCGGGGGGCGGGACGTCCGTCCTGCCCGGCCACCTCGAGGGACAGATCAAGCGTCACTGGTCGGTCACCGATGTTGGTGAACGACAAGGACGTCGTGACGGGATCGCTGTCGGTGTGCGGCCAGGTGAACGACGCGAGACTCGTCGGCCCCGGACCCAGCACGGTCTGGCGCAACGCCCGCGGCACGTCGACGACTCCCGCGCCCTGGGCGTCGATGTCGTCCTTGGCGTTCGGTGCGGCCGCCGAAACCAGCAACGCCTTGCGCTGCTGGGCCGTGAGGTCGGGACGCCGCTGCGCGAGGATCGCGGCGGCACCGGCGACGTGTGGCGCGGCCATCGACGTCCCCGACATCGGCGTGTAGTGGTTGTCGCCACGGCTGTCGAGCGCGGCGGCCATGATGGCGACACCCGGTGCGGCGAGGTCGGGTTTCGGCGCGTGGTTGCCAAGGACCGGCCCGCGGGCGGAGAAGTTCGCCGTCTTCCCGTCGCGGTCGACCGCGCCGACGGTCAGGGCACCAGGCACACAGCCAGGCGACGTCACCCCCTCGCGCACGCCGGTGTTGCCCGCCGCGATGACGAACAACGTCGTGGTCTGTTCGGTCAGTCGCTTCGCCGCCGCCGCCACCGGGTCGGTGCAGTCGGCCGGTGCGCTCGAACCGAGGCTCATGTTCACGACGTCCGCGCCCTGGCCGACCGCCCATTCCATGCCGGCGATGACCCAGGACTCCTGGCCGCCGGCCCAGCCGAGCACCCGCCCGACGAGCAGCTCCGCACCCGGTGCGACGCCCTTGCGTACGCCCGCTGACGCCGTGCCGCTGCCGCCGACGATCGACGCCACGTGCGTGCCGTGCCCGTCCTCGTCGAAGGCGTCCGGGCGGTCGGTGAAGTTGGCCGTGGCGGCGATCCGCCCGGCGAGGTCCGGGTGGTTCGGGTCGTAGCCGCTGTCGAGCACCGCGACCTTCGTTCCGGTGCCGTCGAACCCCGCCGACCATGCTTCGGTCGCGCCGATCTGGCGCACGCTCCGGTCGAGCGTGGGCTGCACCTTCGCGTCGAGCCAGAGCCGGTGGATGCTCCGCGCCGAGCGGTCGCGCGGGTCTGCGAAGTCCCGCCAGAACCGCCGTGAGTCCTCCTTGTCGACGACGAGGGCGGATGCGGCGATGGACGGCAATGGTCGGGTACGACGCGAGCCGGCCGGCGCGGGTACCTCTCCGCCGGAGCGCGGGTCCGCGGCGGTCGCGATGAGCGGGATGCCGTCGCTGTGCGCGTCGTCGTATCCCTGCTCGACCAGGCCCGTCACGTTGAACAGCCGCTCGTCGAGGGTGCCGTCCGCGAGCAGGGGCGCGGCCGAGGCTGGCACGACGTACAGCTCGTCACCCACCTGCCGGGTGAGATAGCCGGCCGGGTCGGGATCCGGCGACGAGACGACGGCCGAGTGGCGACCAGCTTCGTCCGTACGCACGACAAGGCGGTCACCGGTCACCAGCGTCACCGTGGTCGCGTCCGGAGTGGCGGCGGAACCGACGAGAGCGGCGTTCCCGCCCGCGACCACACCTGGCCCCCGATCACCGGGTGCGGGTGTCGCGCTCGCCACCGTCATGGAACAGAGCAGCGCCACCGCTGTCGCGGCTGCCGCGACAGCGGTGCCGAACCGGAGTCCGGCACGACGGTTGATGGGCGTACGGCGAACCACAGCGTTCATGACCGTCACCCTCACAGAACCACCGACCACGCAGAACGATCGCGACGCGGCAGGTTCGCGCCATGACTGATACGCGTCACCGCCGGCCCGCAACTTTCGCCGCTCTCCTGTCATCGATCACGGCTACGCCTCCGGCCCGCAGGAGCACTAAGGTGCGGGGAAGCGTTTCCCAGACGGGAGGTGGGACGAGACGGTGAGCGGGACCACGAACGGGGGGACGACGCATCCGTTGCTGCGGCTCACCGGCATCGTCAAGGCGTTCCCCGGCGTACGCGCACTCGACGGCGTCGACCTCGAGGTCCAGGCCGGCGAGGTGCACTGCCTGCTCGGCCAGAACGGTGCCGGCAAGTCCACCCTCATCAAGGTCCTCTCCGGCGCACACCAGCCGGACGCCGGTGAGATCGAGTGGCGGGGCGACCACCTCACCCTTCCGACTCCGCAGGCGGCGATGAAACGCGGTGTCGCCGCGATCTACCAGGAACTCGACCTCGTAGACGGCCTGTCCGTCGCGGAGAACGTCTACCTCGGCCACGAACCCCGCACGTTCGGCGTACCCCACCGGCAGGCGATGTGGCGGCACACCACCGAGCTACTGGCTCGCCTCGGCCACGCCGAGATCCCGCCCACGCAGGAAGTCGGCACCCTGTCGTCGGCCGGCAAGCAGATCGTCTCGATCGCCCGGGCGCTCTCCCACGACGCCCGGCTGCTCATCATGGACGAGCCGTCCGCGGTACTCGCGGGCGACGAGACCACCAACCTGTTCCGGGTGATCCGCGACCTGTCCGCCGACGGCGTCGCGGTGGTCTACATCTCCCACCGGCTGGAGGAGATCCGCGAGATCGGCGACCGGATCACCGTGCTCAAGGACGGCCGAACGGTCGCCCGCAACCTTCCCGCCCGCACCACGCCGACCCCCGATCTCGTCCGGCTGATGACCGGCCGCCAGGTGGAGTACGTGTTTCCCCCGGCGACGAGCCGTGACTTCGGCGCAGAACTGCTGCGGGTCGAAGGGCTGACCCGGCGCGGCGAGTTCCGCGACGTGACGTTCAGCGTGCGTGCCGGCGAGGTCGTCGGCATCGCCGGCCTCGTGGGCGCCGGCCGGTCCGAGCTGCTCGAGACGGTCTACGGCCGACGACGCCCCGACGTGGGCCGTGTCCTCGTCGACGGCAGGCCGCTGCGGAGGGGGTCCGTCGGCGCCGCCGTGCGCGTCGGGCTCGGCCTCGCTCCGGAGGAACGCAAGAGCCAGGCGCTCATCCTCGACCAGCCGGTCTCCCACAACGTCACGCTGGCGACGCTGCGCCGGTTCTCGACGTTCGGGCTGCTCCGCCGCGGCCGCGAGCACGCCGAGGCGACCCGGGTGACGCGCTCGCTCGACGTACGGCCGGACGACGTACGCCGTCCGATGCGTACCCTCTCCGGCGGCAACCAGCAGAAGACCGTCGTCGGCCGCTGGCTCCTCGGCGGCAGCCGGTTGCTGCTGCTCGACGAGCCGACCCGTGGGGTCGACGTCGGCGCGCGGGCCGAGCTGTACGCACTGATCCGCAGGCTGGCGGCCGACGGCGTAGGCGTACTCCTGGTCTCCAGCGAAGTGCCGGAGGTGCTCGGCCTCGCCGACCGGGTCCTGCTGCTCAAGGACGGCGGCATCGTGCACGAGGGCCGGGCGGCCGACCTCGACGAGCACCAGGTGCTCGACACCCTCATGGAGGGCCGAGTCGCCACCAGCGGCACCGCGATCGGAGGAGGAGGAGGAGGAGGAGGAGCGGTGTGAGCGACCAGACCGGTACAGGAGCAGGCGCAGGCACGGACGCGGGCACCACGCGCGAACCCGGCGGAAGCACGCCGTCCGTGACCGCGCCACCCACCAGCGAGCAGTCGCGGGTGGAGGCGGCGGCCGCAGCGACCGGCGCGGCCACCGCGGGCACCGTGGGCGGGCTCGCCATGGGGACGCTCGTGCGGCACGCAGGTCTCGTCGTCGTCCTCGTCGTCCTCGCGATCGTCGGCATGATCACGTCGCCCGAGACGTTCGGCACCCAGTCCAACATCAACACGATCCTCACCAACGCCTCGGTGATCGGCGTCGTCACGGTCGGCATGACGTTCGTCATCATCGGCGGCGGGATCGACCTGTCCGTGGGCGCGATCATGGCGCTCGCCTCGGTGTGGTGCACGACCCTCGCCACCCAGTCCTACGGCCCCGGCGTCATGATCATGTGCGCGCTGCTCGTCGGCACGGGCACGGGAATCGTCAACGGCCTGCTGATCGCGTACGGCCGAATCGTGCCGTTCATCATGACCCTCGCGATGATGGCGAGCGCGCGGGGTCTCGCCGAGCAGCTGTCGTCGAAGCAGACGCAGGTGAGCCGGGTCGAGTTCGTCAACGACATCGCCCGCTCGGACGTGGTGGGGATCCCCGTCCTGGTGATCATCCTGGCGGTCGTCGTGGCCGCCGGATGGCTGCTGCTCGAGCGCACGACATTCGGCCGGCGCACGGTCGCGATCGGCGGCAACCCCGAGGCCTCGCGGCTTGCCGGCATCGACGTCCGCCGGCACACCGTCCTGCTCTACGCCCTGTCCGGCTTCTGCTGCGGCATCGCGGCCATCATGATCGTCTCGCAGACGACGGCCGGCTCCAGCACCCACGGGAACCTCTACGAGCTCGACGCCATCGCCGCCGCGATCATCGGCGGCACCCTGCTGACCGGTGGGCGGGGCACGATCATCGGCTCGCTGCTCGGCGTCCTCGTCTTCACCGTGATCACCAACCTCTTCATCCACAACAACCTGCCGACCGAGATCCAGAACATCGCCAAGGGCGCGATCATCGTCGGCGCCGCGCTGACCCAGGTCGTACGCCGGGGTTCCTGGTCCCCTGACCGGCCAGGCGTCCGTCCGTCCTCAGTGCTCCCCACCCACAGGAGATGGTCATGAACCGACAGCAGGATCCCGACCGGTCCGACCTCGGCCGCCGACAGCTCTTCCTCGGCGCGGCGGTCGTCGCCGGCGGTGCGGTGGTCGCCGGATGCACGTCGAACGAGCCGCAGGACGTCGGCACCGACAACCGGGCCGAGTCG
The DNA here is from genome assembly GCF_040120725.1 of Actinopolymorpha sp. B9G3. Classification (NCBI taxonomy): domain Bacteria; kingdom Bacillati; phylum Actinomycetota; class Actinomycetes; order Propionibacteriales; family Actinopolymorphaceae; genus Actinopolymorpha; species Actinopolymorpha sp. B9G3. The sequence goes on from NZ_JBEEAB010000011.1 coordinate 146,861, forward strand.
GCCCCCAAGCCCGCCGCCGACAAGCCCGGCAAGCCGGTGACGATCGGCTTCTCCGCACCCGCCGCCGACCACGGCTGGATCGCGGCCATCACCGCCAACGCCGACAGCCAGGCCAAGTCCTACTCCGAGGTGACGCTGGAGAAGGTGGAGGCCACCAACGACATCGCGAAGCAGATCGCCGCCGTCGAGACGCTGATCAACAAGAAGGTCGACGCGCTCGTCATCCTCCCCAACGACGGCAAGCAGCTCACCGCGGTCGCGCAGAAGGCCACGGACGCGGGCATCCCGGTCATCAACCTCGACCGGATCTTCGACACTCCGCTGTCGTACCGCTGCTGGATCGGTGGCGACAACTACGGCATGGGCGTCGCCGCCGCCAACTTCATCGTCGAACGCCTCGAGGCCGACGGCACGTCCAACCCCGTCATCGCCGAGATCGCCGGCATCGACTCCCTGCCGCTCACCCAGGAGCGCAGCCAGGGCTTCAAGGACGCGCTCGCCAAGGCCGGCCTCGAGGTGAAGAACCGCGTCGCTGCCGACTTCACCGTCCCGGGCGGCCAGCGCGTCACGTCCAACCTCCTCCAGGCGGCACCGAAGATCGACGCCATCTGGAACCACGACGACGACCAGGGCATCGGTGTCCTCGCGGCGATCGACCAGGCCAACCGTGACGAGTTCTTCATGGTCGGTGGCGCCGGCTCCACCGACATGATGGAACGCATCAAGGCCGACGACACCGTGGTCAAGTGCACCGTGACCTACAACCCCTCGATGGCGTCGTCGGCGGTGTCACTGGCCCGGCTGGTCGCCCAGGGCAAGGGCATGAGTGACCTGGTGGAGAACGAGATCCCGAAGATGATCACCCTGGCGTCGGCGACCATCACCAAGGAGAACGTCGACGACTACCTCGAGCTCGGCTTCCGTTCCTGACCGGGTTCCGTACCTGACCGGCATGTCCAGCCGGCCCGCGAGTTGTTGGAGGTTGGTCGGCTTCTATGCCGACCAACCTCCAGCAACTCGGGCGGGGAAGGGTCCGGCGGTGATCAGCGGGCGGGTGGTTCGGCGGGCTGCGGCACCCGTTCAGGTTCCCGCTTGGATGCCGGACCCCACGCCACGACCAGACCGACAGCGAGCCCGAACGCACACAACCCCAGCCCCAGCCCGGGAATGAGCGGAAGGACGATTCCCAGGCCGCCGCCGATCACCCAGGACAGCTGGAGCAACGTCTCCGACCGGGCGAACACGCTCGTCCTTACATGTTCGGGCACCTCGCTCTGGATCAACGCGTCGAGTGAGAGCTTGCCCACCTGTTGGGCGAAGCCCGCCACGAACGCCAGGACCGCGACGGTCGCCAGTCCGTACACGATCGCCGTGAGGCAGGCCGCGAGCGCAGCGGTCCCCAACAGCACGCGGATGACGATCTCGGACCGCCGCGCCCTCGCCAGCGCGCCCAGCGCCGTGCCACAGAGGTTTCCCGCCCCCGCCGCACCGGCGATCACCGCCACCTGCAGGGTCACCGGATACCCCACCAGCGGGAACTCGCGGAGCAGGAACGCCATGAAGATCAACAAGAAGCCGGTGAACGCACGGAACGCGGCGTTCGCCCGCAACGCCAGGACAACGACGGTGGGGACCCTACGGCTGCGCAGCATCCGGCCGATCTCAGCGAACCGCAGGTGACCCTCACCCTCCGCCGAGTCGACCCGCGGTGGCAGCAGGATCGCCATCAGCGTGCCCACGGTGAAGATCAGGAACGCCAGCCGTAACGGCCACGCGGGCCCGAAGAACGCAAGACCGCCCGCACCCGCGGCCGCGATCCCGGCGAAGATCGCGCCGCCGAGGGAGATCCGGGAGTTGGCGGTCACCAACGCGACGTCGGGTGGCAGCAGGCGGGGTACGGCTGCCGCCCGGCTGACATTGTGTGCCTTCGAGGCGACCAGACAGCCGAAGACGAGGGGATAGAGCCACAGCTCTCCCGTCGCCACCCCACCGGCCATCACCCAGCAGAAGAACGCCCGGATCGCCATCGTCGACCCGAGCGCCCAGCGCCGTCCGCGACGGAACCGGTCGAGGAACGGACCGATCAGCGGGGCGATCAGGACGAACGGTGCCATCGTGACAAGGAGGTAGAGCGCGACCCGGCCCCTGGCCTCGCCGACGGGTACGGCGAAGAAGAGTGTGCCGGCGAGGCCGATCGCCATGGCCGCGTCGCCGCCGGCGTGGACGGAGTTGAGCTCGATCAACTTGGCGAGCCCGGACTCGCCCATGCCCTGCGCGTGGGTCACCCTGCGTACGCCACCGACGACGGCGCTCGCGCCGCGGGACACCACCCGGCCGACGCCGCTGGTGCCGGTGGCGACGGAGTGGCCGGCCTGCGCGAACCAGCCGGTGGGTCCGACAGCCGTCCGGACGACAGTGGGGTCGTCTGGCCGGGCGCGGGCGCGGTACTCGGTCGGCGCGTCCGGATCGCCCCGGCTCCCAGGATGCCGCTCGGTCGGCGCGTCCGGATCGCCTGCCGAGAGCCGGCTCGTCCGGCGCTGGGCGGGCGCATCCGACCCTCCTGCCGCGGACCGCCTTGACCGCCGCTCGGTGGGCGCGTCGGGATCACCTCTGCCGGGTCGGGGTCTGCGTACCGTCGGCGCGTCCGCGTGGACAACCTGCCGCGTCGGGTCGTTGGCAGTCGACCCGCCGGACAGAAGTGGACCTCTGCCCGCATTCCGCCGTGCCGCCGCCCTGCGCCCAGGCGGCCCGAGCGGGCGGCCCGGGTGGGCGTCGCCGCCGACGGGATCGCCCCCTGGGCGTCGCTGGCGGTCGTCAGGCTCCACCCTCATATCCTGCCTGGGCCCATGTACCGGCGTCTCGCCCTCTCCGCTGCCCGGGCCAACGCCATGCTGCCCGGGCCAACGCCATGCTGCCCGGGCCAACGCCATGCTGCCCGGGCCAACGCCATCCACGCCCGATCGAAACACCTGCACGACATGCCATGCGACGGCCGGCGGGCCCGGCGCGACGCCGGGCGCCCGCGTGGGAGAATCGGCACTTGTGAGGGCAACCACGCGGCGCACCAGCCGACCGACGCGCACCGATGCCGTCTGTGCGGCAGCCGTGGACGAGGCGCGCGCAGCTGCAGCGGAAGTGGCGGACACCGAGACACTCGGCGCCTACCTCGGCTGTGATGCCGACGACGAGCGGGTCGTCACCCATTACTTCGCATGCGGCAACCCCGGCTACATCGGCTGGCGCTGGGCGGTGACCGTGACGCGGGCACCCCGCAGCCGGACCGTCACCGTCGACGAGGTTGTCCTGCTTCCCGGGCCCGACGCGGTGCTGGCTCCCGCCTGGGTGCCCTGGACCGAACGGATCGAAGCCGGCGACCTCGGACCCGGTGACCTGCTCCCGACTGCGCCCGACGACCCACGCCTCGCCCCTGGCTACACCGGCGCCGACGAGACGCCGGAGGCAGAGGCACTGCGGAGGATCAGCGACGAGCTGGGGTTGGGCCGGATCCGTGTCCTCTCCCTCGAGGGTCGCGACGACGCGGCCGAACGGTGGTACGAAGGTGCGCCCGGGCCGAGCAACCCGATCGCGCAGGCCGCACCCGCCCAGTGTGCGACGTGCGGCTTCCTCGTACGCCTCGCTGGTCCGCTCGGCAAGGCGTTCGGCGTCTGCGCCAACGAGTTCTCACCGAGCGACGGCGAGGTCGTCGCCTTCGACCACGGGTGTGGCGCCCACTCCGAGGCGGTGTCGCCGGCCGCTGCTGCCGCGCTGACACCGGCTGAAGGTCCGGAGCACGTGCTCGACACGCTGACCTACGACGACACCGACCTCGATCTCGACCGCGGCTGACCGTTGGCACCGGCTCGCCGCAGCCTTGCCCTGCGGTAGACGCAGTAGCCGACGCCGAGTAGACCGAGGATCACGCCGGTGAGGCAGGTCCAGAGCCACCAGTCGGCGCCCGCCTCCCGTAGCCGGTCGGTGAAGGGCAGGAGGGCGAGCAGACCCACCGCCCAGGCAACCGTCCCCACGATGACCGCGCGGACGCCGTCGACATCGACCGGCTCGATGTCGGCCTGCTCCAACAGAGAGCGGTGATGCCGGGCGTTCCGGATCATCCGTTCCTGGCGATCCACGTCCCGGTTCACGGTTCCGAGCGTAACGCGCACATTGCCGGCATCGGTCCTCCTGCCGGAGGACATCGCCGCTCTCGCGCTCGTCCTGTTCGCCAGAAACGTTGCGACGGTGAACCTGTCCGTCATCCGTGGCATGATCCGACACGCCGGGCGCACGGCCGGCGCTGCGGGCAGTCCCGCAGCCCGGGCATGGCGCGGCCCCGGCGCCCATCGAGACTCGAGGAAGGAACCCGCGATGGTCGGTTCGGACACGCGGACCGTGGCCCGGGGGCGCAGCACCCGGATGCTCGACGGCTACTTCAAGATCTCCGCGCGCGGTTCGACGGTGGGCCGCGAGGTGCGCGGCGGGATCGTGACGTTCTTCGCGATGGCGTACATCATCGCCCTCAACCCCCTGATCATCGGCACCGCGCAGGACGCCGACGGGCAGTTCCTCGGCGGTGGCGACCAGCCGAACATCGCGATGGTCGCGGCGGCGACCGCCCTGGTCGCCGGCGTCGTCACGATCCTCATGGGCGCCGTGGCCAACTACCCACTCGCGCTGGCCACCGGGCTGGGCCTGAACGCGTTCGTGGCGTTCGGGATCGCGAGCCAGATGACCTGGGCCGACGCGATGGGTCTCATCGTCCTGGAGGGCCTGATCATCCTGGTCCTCGTCCTCACCGGGTTCCGCAAGGCCGTCTTCAACGCCGTACCCCGGGAGCTCAAGACCGCCATCAGCGTCGGCATCGGTCTCTTCATCGCCCTGATCGGCTTCGTCGACGCCGGGTTCGTACGCCGAACCGCCAACCCACCGGTGCCGGTGCAGTTCGGAGTGGACGGATTCCTCGACGGCTGGCCGGTGCTCGTCTTCGTCGTCGGGCTGATCGCGACCATGGTGCTCGTCATGCGGAAGGTCAGGGGCGCGATCCTCTTCGGCATCATCGGCGCCACCATCCTCGCCATCGTGATCGAGGCAATCGCCAAGGTCGGTCCGGCCGGGCCGGGTTACGAGACCAACCCGACGGGCTGGGGCCTGAACGTCCCGCGCCTGCCGGAGACCTGGTTCCAGGTGCCGGACTTCTCGTTGCTGGGTTCGTTCAGCCTGCTGGGTTCGTTCGAGCGGGTGGGGATCGTCGCCGCACTCCTGCTCGTCTTCACGCTGATGCTTGCCGACTTCTTCGACACGATGGGCACGATGACGGCCATCGGCGCCGAGGCGGGGCTCCTGGACGCCAAGGGCACGCCGCCACAGAGCCAGCGCATTCTCGCCGTCGACTCCATCGCCGCCGCGGCGGGCGGTGCGGCCGGTGTGTCGTCCAACACGTCGTACATCGAATCCGCCGCCGGCGTCGGCGAAGGTGCCCGCACCGGACTCGCGAGCATCGTCACGGGCGTGTGCTTCCTGCTGGCCACGGTGCTCGCGCCTCTTGTCGAGGTCATCCCCTACGAAGCGGCGACGCCGGCGCTGGTGGTCGTCGGGTTCCTGATGATGGTGCGGGTCACCGAGATCTCCTGGAACCAGTTGGACATCGCCATTCCGGCATTCCTCACCATCGTGTTGATGCCGTTCACCTATTCGATCAGTGTCGGAATCGGCGCCGGGTTCGTGACGTACGTCATCCTCCGCGCGGCGCGCGGGAAGGCCCGCGACATCCATCCGTTGCTGTGGATCGTGGCAGCGTTGTTCGTGGTGTACTTCGCGATCGACCCGATCCGCCAGCTCCTCGGCCTTTCCTGACCGAGCGCTGATCACCGGATCGTCCACCGCACGAACGGCGACCCGTCGACCGAGCCGAGGCCCTCCGAGCCCCGATCGTGCCTGCGCCGCACTCTGTGATCATGATCGTGATCACGAAAGCTTGGCGTACGCCTAGCCCCGTTTCGCTTCATGATCCGGTTTCCCTTCATGATCTCTGGCTGGATGATCTCGCCATCTGGTGATCATGAAGCTGGTCCGTGCGCCAATGACACCGTGCGGAGTATCACCGTGCGGCAACGCCAACAGCGCGGGGCAGTCCCAGCGCGGGGCAGTCCAGTGCCAACGCGCGACAGTGCCAACGCGCGACAGTGCCAACGCGCGACAGTGCCAACGCGCGACAGTGCCAACGCGCGACAGTGCCAACGCGGGGCAGTGCCAACGCGGGGCAGTGCCAACGCGGGGCGAACGTGGTTCGAGGTTGGACCGTGCGGCGACGCCACGATCCCGCAACCCCGCAGCGATGTCCGCGCGGAGAGGACGGGGTACGGCAACGACGGCGGGCGCCGAGAGCGGCGGGTGGCCACGACGACGCGCCGTGCGGCAAGGGCGACGGGCAGCAAGTGCGGTGCGCCGTGCCGCAAGGGCGACGCGGCGGGCGGCAAGGGGAGCGCGGCTGGAGGCTACTGGCGAGTGGCGACTGCGCGGGGCCTGACCGTGCCACGACCCGCTCAGTTCCACCATGTCGGCGGCCTCCGACCCTGAAATTCGTGAAGCCAAACCGGACCATGAAGCGAAACGGGGCTATGCGTACGCCAAGCTTTCATGATCACGATCATGATCACGGGGAGGCGCGAGGAGATGACGTTCGTTGGTCGTTAGCAAGGGTAATGAGGTACGCTAACGGTATGCCGTCATCAACCATGCCCGTCCGATCTGAGGCGGGCCTCGCAAGTGCGCTCCGAATATCCGTGATGCGGCTGTCCCGTCGCCTCCGCAACCAGCGGGCGGCAGATCACCAGCTCTCGGCCAACCAGCTCGGTGTCATGGCGACGCTGAATCGTCATGGTGTGTTGACGATTGGCGAGATCGCCGGATTCGAGAAGGTGCGTCCCCCGTCGACGACACGCACTGTGACCTCACTCGAGGAGCTGGGACTGGTGGTGCGCGAGCCGCACCCCACCGATCGCCGTCAAGTGCTCGTACGCCTGGCCGACGAAGGACGCCGCATCCTCGCCGAAGACCGCAAACGCCGCGACGCGTGGCTCGCCCGCCGGTTACACGAACTGCCCCCTGAAGAAAAAGAGATCCTGCGCTCGGCGGCGCCGATCTTGGAGAGGCTGGCTGCGTCGTGAGAGCGATGTTCCGCTCACTACGGAACCGCAACTATCGCTACTTCGCAGCAGGGTCACTCGTCGCCAACGTCGGCACTTGGCTGCAGCGTGTCGCTCAGGACTGGCTCGTCCTGCAGCTGACCGCGGGCAGCGGTGTCGCCCTGGGCATCACGACCGGGTTGCAGTTCCTTCCGTTCCTTCTCCTCGCCCCGTTCGGTGGACTGATCGCCGACCGGTTCGCCAAACGCAAGGTGCTCCAGTGCACCCAGCTCGGCATGGCGCTCGCCGCTGCCGCACTCGCCGTCCTCGATCTCACCGGCGTCGTCGAGGTCTGGCACGTCTACCTGCTGTCGTTCCTCTTCGGCGTCGCGGGGGCGATCGACCATCCGGCCCGCCAGGCGTTCGTGGTCGAGATGGTCGGCAAGGACGACCTGCCCAACGCTGTCGGGCTCAACTCGGCATCGTTCAACGCCGCCCGGGTCATCGGCCCGGCGATGGCCGGTCTGCTGATCATGTTCGTCGGTACCGGCTGGGTCATCCTGCTCAACGCGCTCAGCTACGGCGCGACGATCTTCGCATTGGCCAAGATGCGGGCGGGCGAGTTGCACAGTCCCACACCGGTACCCCGGAAGCCGGGGATGCTGGTCGACGGCCTGCGGTACGTACGAAACCGTCCGGACCTCGTTCTCGTCCTCGCGGTCGTCTTCTTCGTCGGCTGCTTCGGGCTCAACTTCCAGCTGACCAGTGCCCTGATGGCGACCGAGACCTTCGGCAAGGGTGCGGGCGAGTACGGCATCCTCGGCTCGGCGATGGCCATCGGCGCCGTCATCGGAGCCCTGGGCGCTGCCCGGCGGGGAAGCCCGCGGATGCGGCTCGTCATCTACTCGGCGGTGATCTTCGGGGCGATGGAGATCATCGCCGGCCTGCTTCCGACGTACATCAGTTTCGCGGTGTCCATGCCCCTGCTCGGCTTCGTCCAACTCACCCTGATCACCGCGACCAACGCGATGATGCAGCTGACCGTGGCGCCGGAGATGCGGGGCCGGGTGCTCGCGCTCTACGGCATGGTCTTCATCGGCAGCAAGCCGCTCGGGTCACCCGTCCTCGGATGGCTCGGTGAGGTCCTGGGTGCCCGGTGGACGCTGATCGGTGGCGGGGTCGCGAGCCTGCTCGGCACACTGCTCGCCGGCTACGTCGTACTCCGCTGGCAGCGGATGAAGCTCCGGCCGCACCTGCGGCCCCGCCCGTACATCGAGGTGGTGACTGCCGCGCGACCGTCGGCGAGTGAGCCGGTACGCATCCCTACGCCGGACGCCGCCGATGCGTCAACGGAGACCGCGTCAACGGAGACCGGGGTCCCGGACGTCTCAGCGCCAGACGTTCCCACACCGGACGTCTCAGCGCCAGACGTTCCCACACCGGACGTCACGACGCCGGAGATCCCCGCGCAGGTCCGGGCAGCAGATGCCGGGGCGACCACCTGGTCGGTCTCTCTCCCGCCGACTCGCGAAGGGACCGACCGGGACACAGTCGTCCGGTCGGCTCCCCGGCCGGTCCCGCACCGGCCACCGGCTGCAGCCGAGGGTCGGATGCGACTGGACGGCAGCACCCGGGACCACGACCCGAAACCAGGCGACGTGTCGACGCCTGGTGAGAAGGTGTCGACATGCAACCAGCCCGCTATCTCGCGGCACTCGAAGCCGACGCCACACGACTCCTCGACGTGGCGGACAAGGGACTTGCCGCGCCGGTTCCGTCGTGCCCGGCCTGGACGGTCGAAGACGTCGTAAACCACCTGACCGACGGCTACCCGCACAAGGTGGAGTACAACGCGGAGTCGGCTCATGACGTCGCCACACCGGCCGACCCCGTGCTCGCCACCGATGGCGTGGACGAGGTGCTCACGCTCGCCGGGGATCAGGGGGCGGTGGCGGCCTCGCGGAGGCGGCTCGCCCTGGCCACCCCGTAGGCAGTGTCGGCATGAGACTGTTCGTCGCCGTGGTCCTGCCCGAGCCCGTCCTCGACGATCTCGGCGTCGCCATGGACCATGCCCGTGCCCTGGCAGGTGCGGACACGAGACTGCGATGGACGATCCGCGCCCAGTGGCATCTGACCCTCGCGTTCCTGGGGGAGGTCGATGCCGGCGTCCTACCGGAGTTGGAGCGTCGGCTCGCCCGCGCGTCGGCTCGGTACGAACCGATGCGCCTCGCGGTCGAGGGGGGCGGCGCGTTCGGCTCGGTGCGAAAGGCACGGGTGCTGTGGGCTGGCATCAACGGTGACGTCGAACGCCTGCGACAGCTCGCCGGGTCGGTCTCGGCGGCCGCGCGGCGCGCCGGCATCGACGTCGCGGAGGGCAGGTTCCGCCCGCACGTCACGCTGGCGAGGCTGCGTGAGCCCATCGACGTCGGCGACCAGGTGCGATGGTGGTCGACCTATGCGGGTCCGCCCTGGCTGGCCACCCGGATCGATCTCGTCCGTTCCCACCCCGAGGTCGGCGCGGGAGAGCGACCGCGGTACGAATCCCTGCGGGCATGGCCACTCGGACGGCCCGCTGGGGCCGCGGAGTAGCCTCCTTCGCGTGCATCCCAAATACCGGCGGCTCATCATTCCGGGGGTGCTGGTTCTGCTGATCGTGATCGTCGTCATCGCGGCGTTGAGCAACCGCTGAGACCCTCACGCTCCCAGCATCGCTTGACCTACCCCACCGGCCGCAAAGGGACAGAACGGCCGCGTGGTCATGACGGATCTGTGACGACTGGCGTCCAGGCGTACCGCTTCTTGTGACGCGCGAGCGATGATGCAGACGTGCAGACGCCGACACCTCGCTCCCGTGGCGCGCTCGCGGGCGTCCTCGCGGCGATGGCCGGACTCGCAGCCGCCGAGTTGGTCTCCGGCGCCCTCGGCATCCCCGACACACCTGTGGTCGCCGTCGGTGCGACGTTCATCGACGTGATCCCCACGCCGGTCCGGGAGTTCGGCATCGAACTTCTCGGCACGGCGGACAAGCCGGTCCTGATCGCCGGCATCGTCGCCGTACTCGCCGGTCTGGCCGCCTGGGCAGGGATCCTCGCCACGCGCTCGCGGGCAAAGGGAGTCGCGCTGCTCGGCGCCCTTGCACTGCTGGGCATCCTGGCCAGTGCGACGCGGCCGGGGTTCTCACCAGCGACCCTGATCCCGTCCGTCGTCGCCGGACTGGTCGCGGTCGCCGTCCTGGGCTGGTTGTTGAAGGTGTACGCCCGGACAGCCAACCGCTTCGCCCCGGCGACCACCGCCCCACCACCAGACAGCGCAGCCTCACCCCCGCCAGACTCCACAGCGCCTCCGACGGGCGCACCCGCTGAGGGCACCGTCACGACGTCGGCAAGCGGGAGGACACCCGAGTACGCACGCCAGGCTCGGCGCGATCTGTTGCGTACCGGCGGTCTCGTCGTCCTGGGATCAGTGGCCGCCACGGCCATCGGACGCGGGGTCGGCGGCGTCGCCAGCAACCGGGTGGCTGCCGAGGACGCGCGGACGGCCCTGCCGCTGCCGAAGATCCCGCCAGCGACGACACCAGCCGGTGCCGACCTGCGAGTGAGCGGCCTCACGCCGTGGCAGACGGCCAACGACACCTTCTACCGGATCGACACCGCCCTGAGCGTTCCCGTCATCGAGCCGGCGAACTGGCGGCTGCGCATCCACGGCATGGTCGACAGCCCGCTCGACCTCACCTTCCGCGACCTTCTGCGGCGCCGGATCGTGCACAGGTACGTCACCCTGACCTGTGTCAGCAACGAGGTGGGGGGCGACCTGGCGGGCAACGCCATGTGGACCGGCGTACCGCTGGCCGACATCCTCGCCGAAGTGGGCGTCAGTCCACGCGCGGACGCGGTGAAGTCGACCTCGGAGGACGGCTGGACCTGCGGCACACCGCTGGAGGCACTCACCGACGGCCGCGACTCGCTGCTGGCGTTCGCGATGAATGGCGCCGCGCTGCCGTTCGAGCATGGCTTCCCGGTACGTATGGTGGTGCCCGGCCTCTACGGCTTCGTGTCGGCGACGAAGTGGGTCGTCGACATCGAGGTGACCCGGTTCGACGAGTTCCGTGCGTACTGGACCGACCGTGGCTGGTCCGCGCAGGCCCCGATCAAGACGGCCTCACGGATCGACGTGCCACGTCCTGGCGCCACGGCCCAGGCGGGCGACGTCGTCGTCGCCGGTGTGGCGTGGGCACAGCACCGCGGGATCTCGAAGGTCGAGGTCCGGGTCGACGAGGGCCGCTGGGAGCGGGCGCGGCTGGCGGGCGAGCCGACGAACGACTCCTGGCGACAGTGGACCTGGACCTGGGACGCCGCGCCTGGCCGGCATCGGCTGCAGGTCCGCGCGACGGACGCGGCCGGCGAGACGCAGACCGCACAGGTCGCCCCGCCCGCGCCCGACGGCGCGACCGGTTGGCACACGGTCGACGTGGACGTCAGCTGAGGTGGGCCACCGGGGTCAAAGCTCGGTGAGCACCAGCGGCCCGTCCTCGGTGATGGCGACACTGTGTTCGACATGTGCGGCCTGGCTACCGTCGATGGTGGACAGGGCCCACCCGTCGGGGCCGATCCGGTACTCGTCCTGACCCCCGGCCATGAACATCGGCTCCAGCGCGAGCACGAGCCCCGGGTTGAGCCGGAAGCCACGTCCGGGTTTTCCGTCGTTCGGCACGGACGGGTCCTCGTGCATGCGACGGCCGATGCCGTGTCCCCCGAAGTCGCGCGGCATCCCGTAGCCCGCTCTGCGGCCGATCGTGCCGATCGCATGGCCGATGTCGCCGAGCCGGTTGCCCGGGAGGGCGGCCGCGATGCCGGCGGCGAGGGCTTCCTGGGCGCTCGCGATCAGTGTCTCGTCGGCGGACGTGCCGGTGCCGACGATGAGGCTGATCGCCGCATCGCCGTGGAAGCCGTCGAGTTCGGCGCCAAAGTCCACGCTGAGCAGGTCGCCGTCGCGGAGGCGGTAGTTGTCGGGGATGCCGTGGACCACGACATCGTTGACCGACGCACAGATCACCCCAGGGAACGGCGTCGGCGCGAACCGCGGCCGGTAGTTGAGGAATGACGACCGGGCACCGGCCTCCTCGAGGACAGTGCGAGCCACCTCATCGAGCTCGAGCAGGGAGGTGCCCACCTGCGCGGCCTCGCGGCAGGCGGCGAGGGCGCGAGCCACCACTCTGCCGGCCTCGCGCATCGTCGCGATCTCGGTCGCGGTCTTGATCTCGACCACAGTCGTCGTGCTCCTTGGCATCGCTGTTTCGTACGTACTCGTGTCGCGGCGGGGCACCGGATCTCCCGACTGGCCCCACCCGCGGACACTTCCTCCAATAGTTATACCGGTATTAGTATCACGGGCATGGTACGACCACCATTGGGGCCGATCGACCGCCAGCGCGGCCTGGCCCTCGGCACCGCACTGCGCGCCGCCCGGGGCCAGCGGAGCATGGTCGAGGTCGCCGCGCTGGCCGGTGTGTCGGTCGAGACCGTCCGCAAGATCGAACGTGGCCGCGTCCCCACACCCGCGTTCTTCACCGTCGTCGCGCTCGCCGAGGCGGTCGGCCTCTCCCTCGCCGACCTGTGCCAGAACGTCGCGGACGGTACGCAGACCGCCGCCGCTCCCCACGACACCAGGGCCGCCAGCTGACCATGCCTGCCGGGCGCGACGGTGCCTGCCGGGCGTGACGATGCCTGCCGGCACGAGACGTGACGGCACGAGGCGTGACGGGGCCATGAAGATCGATGGTCAGCGGACGGCGAGCGCAGCCTGGAGCAGGGCCACGTTGTGGGGAGCGGCCGAGCCGTCGGGGAGGTCGAGGGTGTCCTCGAACCCGATCCGCATCCCGAGTCCGAGCTGACGGGCCCGGCGGAGTACCGGCCACGTGTTCACGCCGTCGCCGTGCAGGATTCGAGGCAGGTCGACGCTGTACCGGTCCAGCAGCCGCAGGATCTTCCCCGCGTCGTCCACCGCGAGGTCGGTCGGCCGGTCGACCGGCTCGATCAGCACCCTGGTCGCGAGCTTGGCCAGGGGACTCCGGATGAAAAGCTCGGCGGCGGTGGGTGTCATCAGGCCGACCTCCACGCCGACCCCGCGTTCCCTCAGCAGCTGCGCGACCTCGAGGGCGCCGTCCTCGTGGGCATTGACCGAGGCGTACGTAGGAAAGACCCGCCAGTGGGAGACCAGCGCCAACCGGCGGCGGGGATCGGCCTCGATCCAGGCGCCCGTCGTGACGCTCACCGGTATCCCCGGCACCGCGGCCGTGACGGCCTCCACCGCGGCGGCGACGTCGTCCGGATCGAGCGACTCGCACCCGCTGGATCGGCGCGGGTGGATGTGCACCTCGGTCGCGCCGGCCGCGACCACGCTCGCGGCGTCGGCCGCCAGCTCGTCAGGCGCCTGCGGAACCCCGACGTAGGCGTTGCGTCCGCCGTTCAACGCGGCGACCAGGAGGCGTTTCACCAGCGTCACCGATCCCCGTCACTCACGAGCCCCGACCTCCCGGTGACCGCTCGTCAGTTCCATCCATGCCCGGCAGGAGGCCTGCCACCGCTGCGGCAAGGCCATGATCCCTTCGGATCGTACGTGGTGGAAGGCGCGCCGACAGCGCCCTCCCACGTCATGGGCGGGCGGAGCGGGTCGGTAGGGCGGCGATCATCACGGCGACGAGGGTGAGCAACGTGCCGATGAGGGTGACGGTGGTGAGGTGTGCGTCGCCTGCGGGAATCAGACCGTCGAGGACGAGCGCGCCAACCAACTGCCCGGCGACCGCTCCGAGGCCGAGGAGCAGCACCCCCGTGAAGCGCACGATGAAGGCGGCCCCGGTGATGAACGCGACCCCGCACAGTCCGCCGAGGTAGAGCTGCGGTGCGGCCGGCCATTCGGACGGAAGCCCGCGCAGGATGATGTCGACCCCGGCCGCGATCCCCAGTGCCGCCGTACCCACCGTGAAGTTGATCAAGGCGGCGACGAGTGCGCCGGTCACGCCGTTCCCGTCGACCGTGGCGGTTGCACTGACGCGGCCGTTGACGGCCTGCTGCCAGGCGGTGCCGACGCCGGCGAGCGCGGGCGCGACGGCGAGGAGGAGCAGGGCGGGCGTCCGCACCTCGTCCGACACCGCGAGGGCGACAGCGCCCAGGGCGAGAGAAGCACCGAGGACCCGGTTGCGGGTCACCAGAGTACGACCCGCAGGACCCAGGCCGAGCCGGTCGACGACGAGGCTGGTCGCGGCCTGCCCGGCCACGACGGCCACCGTGAAGACCGCGACACCGACGAGCCCGACCGTCGTCGACTGGACGACGACGAGGTACGCACCGCAGACGCCGCCGAGGCACTGCCACCACCGGAGCCGGTACGCGGGGCGCGAAGCAGTACCGGCGTCGCGGTCGAGCGCCGAGTCGCCGCGGAGGCTCGGTAGCCGGACGGTCGACAGGAGCTGACGCACGCCGCGCCGGACCCCCGGGAGCAGGGCCATCAGGATCAGCAGGACGACCCAGCCGGAGCCGAACGACCACAACGCGGCGAGTACGCCGTCGTCCAACCGCTGCCCGAGCTCGCCGTTGATCCGGGACTGGCAGGCGAGGATGACACCCATGCCGAACGCGGCGGCGATACCGAAGGCGACCTCGCGCGGGTGGGCGGGAACCAGTCCGGCGAGCGAGGGCCTCCGCGTGTCGGTCACCGACACATCATCGGATGACTGCGGGATGCGTCCCTTCACCCCTCACCGCTAGGTGCGTGGGTACCAGCGTGTTGTCCCGGAGCCACTGCTTCGGCGCGAGCCTGCTGCCGGGCGAGGAACCGGTCGAAGACCCGCCGGGCAAGCCGGGTGACGAGCCATCCGCAGACTCCCGCCACGACCGGCAGCAGAGCGGGTACGACCGTCACGGCCAGAGCGCCGAGCGCGACGGAACCGATGCAGAGGAGAGTCGAGAGGGGGTACGCGGCCGCGAACAGCGCACTGTTGCGGACGACCCGGCGCCACGGTGCGGGGTAGCGGACCATCACGGGGAACGCGAAGACCAACGTGCCGCCAAGCGCCAGGATGCCGAGCACCGCCGCACCCAGCACCACGGCGCGCAAGGGTGCGTCCTCGGCGCGCAGGCCGTAGAGCAGGTCGATCGACAGGAACGTGCCGACCACCGTCGCGAGGAAACCCAGCCACAGGCTCTGCCGGAGGTGCCGCCGGAATCCTCCCCAGTACGTCGACCAGACCGGGGGCGGGCCGTGTTCGTCCCATTCGTTCATGACGCTGCAGACACCCGCCGTCGCCGGGCCGAGCGTCACGATCGGGAAGCTTGCGAGCACCCACAGTAGTCCTGCGAAGCCAACCGCGAGAACAGCGTCCATGACCCGGGTCAGAGCGGTCATCGTCCAGCTTTCTGTGCGGCGGAGCCCCGTCGAACGGACCTCAGCGTAATCTCCCGCCCGCCCTCCTCCACGGGCCCGTCCCACGGCGAAAACCGGACGCGCTCGACGGAACCCGACCTCTACGGTTCCGGCAGAGGGAGCAACTCCACGGAAGCACCGAAGGGGGTGATCCGCCTGATGACAAACTCGCACGTCCGCGCGCTCGTCGTACTCGCCTGACAGGGGACGACGCCGACGCCGGTGCGACCGGACCCACACCGACCGGTGGCAGTTGGGCACTCGAAACTGGAACTCGCCTGGCTGACAGTGGCCGGGACAATCCCCGCGGCCAGCCGCCAGGTGCGACACCCGAGCACCCGGTCCGCCGCGGGGCAAACCAGGTCGTGGTCCTGATCCGTCGACCAGAACGGCCGACGGTGACGCCGGAACCGGAAGTAATCGCCACTCGCGGAAGCGCGAGGCGGTGAACAGGTCCCTGACCGGTCCAGCCCGGGAGCCCTGGCGCGCACCGCCGCCAGGGTGAGAACGAACGGAACCCTGCGCCCTCGAGTCATCCACTCCCCGCCATTCGCGGGACGGACTCGAGGAGGCAGGTACGCCGAATCAGCGCGCGTCCAGAAACTCCGCGTTCACCTGCCTGTTCTGCGCCGCTCCGGTACTCGCCTGCACCAACGGAAGCTTCCGCAACCACTGCCCGTACTGCCTGTGGTCGTGTCATGTCGACGTCCACCCGGGCGACCGGGCCAGTCGGTGCGGTGGCCCGATGGAGCCGGTCGGGCTGACCAGACCACGCGGCAAGGGCTGGGCGCTGGTGCATCGCTGCGTGGTCTGTGGGGAGCGGCGGACCAACCGCCTCGCTCTCGACACGGTCGCGCCGGACGACATCGACGCGGTCGTACGCCTGCCACCGGGTTAGACGGCGGTCCAGCCGGGCGACGACCGGCTGGGCGTCCAGATGCACGGGACGCGGCGATCCCCACTCGGTGGCCCCCCGGTAGCGGTCGGGGGGCCACCGACAGCGCTGTCGGTGGACCGCCAGCAGCCGGAACGTCGGCCGATCCCACGCCGGCAGGAGACGCCCGAGGACGGGAGATCCCGCTTCGCGGGACCCGCATGCTGGGACGGTCGCCGCCTCCGGCCTGTCCCCTCCCGCCCGAAAGCGCATTCTTCGTGAGAAGCTGACCGATGTGCTCACCGAGGGTCTTCACGTAGCGAAGCCACGGCTTGTGGGTTGCGGGGTCGATGTGATGGAGTTCGTCGATTCGGAGCACATGCCGCGCAACCTGCTCCGCGGGTTCGCTACCGGCGCGGACGCCTCCGCCGAGATGGTCAGCGACCACCGGCGCATCGGCTCCGCGTGGGGGGTGTCACCCGCGCTTGCGCGGTCCCTGGAGCCCGACCCCGCGGAGGTGCTGCGGTCGTGATCTCGAAGCTGACAGGCCAGCGTCAACATCGTCCAACGGCAGCTGCCGCCCTCGTGGCGGGGCTGGTCGGAGCGTCGGTACTCCTCGGCACTCCGGCACTCGCCGAGGATCCGCCGGCACCGAAGGAAGCGTTCACCATCGGCGATGAGCGGATCACGGAGTCGAGCGGCCTCACGGTCGGTACGAAGCACCCCGACCTCTTCTACACGATGAACGACTCCGGCGGCGAAGCGATGGTCTTCGGCCTCGACGGCTCCGGCGCCGTCGTCGCCACGGTCTCCCTCGGCGAGGTGACACCCGAGGACTGGGAGGCGATCTCCACCGGGCCGGAGGGACGCATCTGGGTGGGGGACATCGGCGACAACGACAGCGCGCGGGAGACCATCACGCTCTACCGCTTCCGCGAACCGGAGGAGCTCGGTGACACGAGCGAACAGTGGAGCAGGTACCCCTTCGCCTACGAAGACGGTCCGCATGACGCCGAGGCCATCCTCGTCCATCCAGAGACCGGACAGATCTACGTCGTCACCAAGTCACCCGACGGCGGCGGCATCTACGCCGCGCCGGAAGAACCCGTCCCCGGCGAGACCGGCACCCTCACCAAGGTCGGCGACGCGCCACCGGTGGTGACCGACGGTGCCTTTCTGCCGGACGGCTCCGGTGCGGTCCTTCGTACGTACGACAAGGCGTACGTGATCGAACTCCCCAGCGGCAAGGTCACCCGCACGGTCGGGCTCCCGCGGCAGAAGCAGGGCGAGTCGATCGCGGTCAGCCCCGACGGAAAGCAGTTCTTCGCCGGCAGCGAAGGCGCGGGATCGGCCGTCTACACGGTGTCGTCGACGGCGCCGCCGCCCCCGAAGCCGAGCGCCACGGCGACCAAGGACCCCGCCGGCGAAAATGCTGGCGACGAAGGTGCGGGCGAAGGCACCGAGGCGGGTAGTGGGTCCGGTGTGAAGGGTTTGCTGGGAGGGATCCCGTGGTGGATCCCCGCACTTGTGCTCGGGGCCGCGCTCCTGGCCGGCATCGTGGCTTTCCCGCGTGCGCGGCGGCGGCCCGTCGCCCCGGGTGGCGTGCGGGATCGCCAGGCCCCGGTGAGCCACGACCTCGACGAATTCGACGACGTCGCTCGAGCGGACCGGCTCCGCTACGCCGACGACCCGCGGGAGGCACCGTGGGCGGCTGAGGACGACGGCGTGCCCGGGCGCTGGCCCGACGACGACCGCGCACCCGCGTGGCGCGACGAGGCTGACGGCCCGCCGTGGCGCGACGACGACCGGGAGCCGGTCCCGTCATGGGAGGCGCCTGACGACAGACCCGGCCGCTGGGGCGATCACGGTGACGGTCCGCCGGCCGCGGCACCCTGGCCGCCGGACCAGGCGGGGGCTGGCGCCGTTGCCGGCGCTGTTGCCGGTCCCGAGCCGGACCCGTCCTGGTCCGCGGGAGGGCAGCAGGGCAACGATCTGCAGGACTATCCGGATCAGCCTCCCGGCTTTCGCGACATGCCGGCGTACGCGGACTACTCCGACCAGCCGCCGGCGTACAACGACCCGCCGCCCGGCTTCCAGGACGCGCCACCGGCATACGCCGACCAACCCGCCGGTCGCCACGACCAGCCTCCCGGCTACCGCGACGTGCCGGCGTACAGCGAACCCCCCGCCTACGGCGATCGCCCTCCCTACGGCGAACCCCCGGCCCATGGCGACAACGCACCCGCGTACTCCGACCCGCCGGGCGGCTTCCGCGACCAACCCGCCTACGCCGATTCGCCCCCGGTCCCGGGCTACCAGGACCAACCGCCGGCCTACGCGGACCCGCCGACGCCCTACGGCGGACAGTCACCGGCCTACAACGACCCGCCACCGGGTTACCAGGACACGCCGCCGGCGTACGCGGACCCGCCGCCGTTCCAGAGCGACTCCCCCGGATACCAGGACGCTTCGCCCTATCAGGACCCATCGCGCTACCAGGACGCTTCGCCCTTTCAGGACCCGTCGCGCTACCAGGACGGGTCCCCGGGCCAACAGGACCAGCAACCGGCCTACGTCGACCAGCCGACTGCGGCATACGCGCGTGACAGCATCCCCGCGCCCCCGGCGTGGGAGGACGGTGGCTGGCACAGTCCGCCGCGGCCGGACAACGACATGAGCTGGGACAACGGCCCGGCCCCCTCCGGACAGCCCGGCTCTCAGGCCTCACCTCCCGGTTGGGATCCCGCGCCCGAGCCGAGCCTGCCGTGGCGGCAGTCCAGAGCCCTGCCCTGGGAGCAGGGACCGCCGCAGGGTGGACGGCCCCGCGACGACGGGCCATCGGACGCCGGCCCACCTCCCTGGGCCGAACCGCAGCGCCCCGATACCCCGTGGGGGGAGGATCCGGCCGAGGCGGCGTCACGCCGGCCGAGTTGGCGAGACGACTACCGGAAACCACCGACGCCGAGGCGGCTCTTCCGCGACGACGATCCCGCCGAGTGACCCGTTTGGGCGCCACCGGTACCAAGCCCGCCCCGACCGCACAAAGCCGCGAGGGTACAACTCACTCGGAACACCTGACGATCGCCGCGGGTAGAGTGAGTACGTCGCCTGAGCAATAACAGGCACTCGCTTTCCACTTGCGTGGTCGCCGTGGTGCTGGATGACGAACCGCAGGGCGCTCTCGGCTGGGATGGCCATCTCCTGCTCCTGCACAGGACAGAGCCAGAGCGGAAGACCTTCCTGGTCGCCTGGATCCGCCATGGTCTCGTCCAGGGCGAGAAGGTCATCTACGGCCAGGTCGAGATGTCCCTTCCGCCGGACATCGCCGAAACCCTGACAGAGCAGGGGATCGACGTGTCCGCCGCGCTCGACGACGGCCAGCTGAGCATTGAGTCACCGCAGGATCTCGGTCGTCCCGGTCGAACGCGGGAGATCATCGAAAAGGCATTGGCAGAGGGTTATCGCGCCGCCCGAATATCCGTCGACTCTCCCCCGGTCGGCGATGTCCTCGACGGCGCCCAAGCAGATCTCGAGAAGATGCTCGACGATCATTGTCGCCATTATCCGTTCTCGGCGTTGTGTCAATATCGCGCGAACATTCTGGATGCGTCCGTCTTGGAGATTGCCGTCAAACTGCACGCCGGTGAGATCCGAACAGCGCATCTGATCACCGGGATGGATGCCGGCCGAATGGTCGTCGCCGGCGAACTCGACGTCACCAACGACACGTTGCTGACACTCCTGCTGAAGGTCGTTTCCGCCAGCGCATCAGAGCGCCTGGTGGTCAACCTGAGTTCGGTGAACTTCATGGGAGTCGCGGCCGCCCGCGCCTTGGTGGAGGGCACCGCCGATTTTCGGGACGCGGGCGGGCGGGTCATGCTCAGGGCACCGACCGGTGACACCGAGTGGTTCCTGCGCGTGCTCGGTATCGACGAGATCGAACATTTCGAGCTGAGCGGAGCGGCGTGATGGTGGAGCCAGGATCGGGAGGATATGTCCACGACATCCTCTTCTACAGCTCCGACGACGAACTGCTGCCGGTGGCGTTGCCCTTCCTGTCCGAGGCTCTTGACCACGACGAGTCCGTCATCCTTGCCTGCCGTACGCACCACAACAGGCTGCTGACCGGGGCGCTCGGCGACCACCCACGCCTCCAGGTCGTCCCCCGCGTCGGCACTGCCGGCCGTCCAGCCGAGGCGATCGCCCAGTCGGCGGCCGTGTTCCGCCGCGAACTCCGGTCCGGTGCCCGGCGGATCCGGCTGATGGGCGAGATCAACTTCGGCGCGACACCGAGGGAGTGGGCCTGGTGGAGCACCTGGGAGGCGGTCGCCAACCTGGCACTCGCGAACTATCCGCTGTGGAACGTGTGCCTCTACCACATCGAACGCCAACCCGAAGGGGTACTCCAGCTCGCGAGGCTCACCCATCCCCATGTCGTCACGCCCGATCGGGAACGCACCGCCAACCCGCACTACGTCGAACCAGCGGAGTTCCTCCGGCAGCTGCCGTCGATCGGTCCACATGTGCTGGAACAGACCACTCCCAGCTTCTCCACGGACGACCTCACCGACCTGGCCGAGCTACGCCGCGTCGCCTACGGGACCGCCCTGGCGAGTACGACGTTCCCGGAGCGACAGGTCGAGGGTTTCGTCCACGCCCTCAGCGAGGTCGCGAGCAACGCCCTCGTGCACGGCCGACCACCGGTCGAGGTGCGCCTCTGGGCCGCCCATGACCAACTCCTCAGCACGGTCGTCGACCACGGTGGCGGATTCGACGATCCGCTCGCGGGCTATGTGCCTCTCGAGGACCGGCGGATGGCTCCCGGCCACGGACTGTGGCTCGCCCGGCGGATGTGCGACCACATCGAGACCGCGCCGACAGCCGACGCCTTCACCGTCCGACTCCTGACCTCACGCTGAAGGCGACAGCAGGACCCGGATCTGGTGCGTTCACGGTTGTCGCCGGACGACGCGGTTCCTGACGGGGGAAAGCCCCGAGGGGGATCGGGCGATCGTTTTACGTTTCGTACGTGATTAACTACTCTTGGTCATACCTGACATAGGGAACAGATCGGCATCAGCAACACCTCTCGCCTTGCGCGGTGGTGTGCATTCCGGCGCTTGCCGGGGGCGGGGAGGGTAACAATGCGTCGCCACCAGACAGGGTCCCCCAAGCATCGACGGAGCCGGGTGCGGCGGATCAGCACGAACCGGCACCCTCGTCGCCGCTTCTCCCTTGCCGCCGCCATCGTCGTGGTCACTGCCGGCCTCGTGGCCGGGACACCCGAGACCGCCGCCGCCCAGGTTGCCGGACAACCAGATCGTCGCCTGGGTGACAACCACCGAGGCGAACTCGACGCCGGCGCGGGCGGCACATGGGGAGCACCTGCCCCAGCACCGACGTTCACTCGGTGAGCGCCCGGTTGAGCCGGTAGGCCTCCGCCCGTTGAGCTCAGCCGAGGCGTTCGACCACGTGGTCGATGCAGACCGTCAACGCCTCCACATCGGCCGGGTCCACCGCCGGGAACATCCCCACCCGCAGCTGGTTGCGGCCGAGCTTGCGGTAGGGCTCGACGTCGACGATGCCGTTGGCGCGGAGGACCTTCGCGATCGCCGCCGCGTCGACTGCCGCCTCGAAGTCGACGGTCCCCACCACGAGCGAGCGGGCATCGGGGTCGGCGACGAACGGCGTCGCATACTCCGACTTCTCCGCCCAGGTGTAGAGCCGGCTCGACGAGTCGGACGTACGATCGACCGCGCCCTCCAGCCCGCCGAGCGCCAGCAACCAGTCCAGCTGCTCGGCGAACAGGATCAGCGTCGCCACGGCAGGCGTGTTGTACGTCTGGTCCTTGCGGGAGTTGTCGATCGCCGTCGGCAGGTCCAGGAACGTCGGGACGTAGCGGCCGGAGGCGGCGATCTCGTCGACCCTGGCCAGCGCCCGCGGCGACAGGACGGCGACCCAGAGTCCGCCGTCGGCGGCGAAGCACTTCTGCGGCGCGAAGTAGTACGCGTCCGTCGCGGCGATGTCGACCGGCAGGCCCCCCGCCCCCGACGTCGCGTCGATGAGCAGCAAGGCGTCATCGGCGGCGCCATCGACCCGGTGGACGGGTGACATCACGCCCGTCGACGTCTCGTTGTGCGGCCAGGCGTACGCGTCGACACCCTCTTCGGCGTAGGGCGTCGGCAGTGTCCCCGGCTCGGTCCTGACGATCGTGGGGGTGTCGAGGAACGGTGCGCCCGACACCACGGCCGCGAACTTCGACCCGAACTCGCCATGGGAGAGCAGCTGGGTTCGCGAGCGCAGCAGGTTGTGCGCCGCGATGTCCCAGAACGCGGTCGTCCCGCCGTTGCCGAGCACGACCTCGTAGCCGTCGGGCAGCCCGAACAGCGCGCCGACCCCTTCGCGGATCCGGCGGACGAGCTGCTTGACCGGTGCCTGGCGGTGGGACGTGCCGAGCAGGGAGGTCGCCGCCGCGGACAGGGCGTCCACCGCCTCGGGACGGACCTTCGACGGTCCCGAGCCGAACCGGCCATCAGCCGGCTTCAGGTCAGCGGGGATCACGATGCGATCAACTGCGTCGGTCACGAGCCACCTCTCGGAACGGAAGAAACGAGCGTTCATTGTCTCAGGCGGCTCCATCGCTCCCGGTGCCCCGCCCCCGTCCGGTGCCTGATCACCAAGGGGTCCGGACATGGCGCTCGGCGACGTTTCATGATCACCCGAACGGGTCGCGCTAGGGTCGTGGCTCGTGGAACAGGGATCAGGCAGTGAGTCGCCACTGGCCGCGATGCGCCGCCGGTACGCCGACCGGCCACTGAACGAAGCCGACCTGGCGTCCGACCCGCTCGTACAGTTCCAGCAGTGGCTCGCCGACGCGGTCGAAGCCGACATCGCCGAACCCAACGCCATGGTGCTCGCGACCGCGACCGCCGACGGCATCCCGTCCGCGCGGACCGTCCTGCTCAAGGGTCTCGACGAACGCGGCTTCGCCTTCTACACCAACCTCGAGTCGGCCAAGGCCGCCGACCTCACGACCAACCCGCGCGCCGCGCTCGTCTTCCCGTGGCACGCCATTCAGCGGCAGGTCCGGGTCAGCGGTACGACCAGCATCGTGAGCCGGGACGAGTCCGCCCGCTACTTCGCGTCCCGGCCGCGCGACAGCCAGCTCGGAGCGTGGGCGAGCCGGCAGTCCAGCGTGGTCCCTGATCGGGCGACCCTCGACCGGGAGTACGCCAACCTCGAGGCGCGCTGGCCGGAAGGAACAGAGATCCCCCTGCCGGACTTCTGGGGCGGCCACCGCATCCGACCCGAGTCCTACGAGTTCTGGCAGGGACGCCAGGGCCGGCTTCATGATCGGGTGCGGTACCGGCGGGAGAGTTCCGGCGGCGGCTGGCGGATCGAGCGCCTGGCCCCGTGAGATCTGCGTACGACCGGATCTCGGAACCCCATGCGGGTAAGAAGAATCCGGGCATGAGGCGACCCGCGGGCTTTGTGTGCTGGGGGGACTAGTTCCAGCGCCCGCGGGTCGGGTGGCTGCCTTGGTTTCGCCGGCCGCCGTCCGGCACTCGTTGTTCCGGGTCCCCTGACATAAGGGAACCCGCCCACCAGGGTGCGGGTATGAACACGGTGCCATCGGGACGCGCCGGTAGTCGGCAGTCGGTCCTCAAATGGAACGGCGGCTAGCGGACAGCCACCTCACGAGTCCCAGAGCTATGCATGCGCTGGACCACCTCCTTTCCCGTGTACGCCCGACCGTACGCGGGAGCCGCCCATCTGACAACGAGGTATTGCGGCGGATTCCTGTGTCGGCCGAACCATTGGCGGCATGTCCGGCGGACGTGACAAGTGCGAAGAGTGCCGTTCACATCCGCGTCACATTCGCACAAGCGGGGTTGCCGGTCACCGAGGAGCCAGCCGCGGTCTTGGGGCAAGCCTGGCAGGACCGTCAGACGGGCATCCGTCAGACCGGCGTTCCGTCAGACCGGCGTTCCGTCAGACCGGCGTTCCGTCAGACCGGCGTTCCGTCAGACCCGCATCACCTTGACGCCGGCTTCCTCGAACAGCCGGATCGACTCCTCGGGTCCGCCGAAGTCGGTGATCAGCAGATCGATCTCCTCCGTACGCCGGATCCTGGCGAACGCCTGCGCACCGATCTTGGAGCTGTCGGCGACGACCACGACCTGGCGGGAGCGGGCCGCCATCAACTGGTTGATCATGGCCTCGCCCTCGTGATGGGCGCTCGCGCCGTGCTCCGGGCTGATCCCGTCCGCGCCGAGGATCGCCATGTCGAGGCTGACCCCTTCGAGGATGTGGGTCGCGAGCGGCCCGGCGAGTTCGTAGGACTGCGGGCGGGCGACGCCTCCGGTCACGACGATCTTGACGTGCGGCCGGACGGTGAGCTCGTTGGCGATGTTGACGGCGTTGGTGACGATCGTGACGGCGCGGCGGCCGCCGTTGGGCGAGCGCAGGTCGCTGCGGGTGGCGATGGCGCGGGCCACCTCGGTCGCGGTCGTACCACCGTTGATCCCGATCACCATCCCGGCGGTCACGAGGTCTGCGGCGGCCTTGCCGATGCGTTGTTTCTCGCTGGCGAGGCGCGCGGTCTTGTAGCGCAGCGGCAGATCGTAGGCGACGCTGTGCGCGACCGCACCGCCACGGGTGCGGGTGAGGAACTGTTGCTGCGCCAGATGATCGAGGTCGCGGCGAATGGTCGCCGTCGAGACGTCGAGTTCCTCCGCGAGAGTTTCGACGTCGATCTGGCTGCGTTCGGCGACCAGTTCAAGAATCGCATTCAACCGTTCGTAACGGTTCATGGTCACCGCCCCATGCCTGAAACTGCGCGTATTTCCGGGCAACCGATCATAAGGTGCGTAGACGCGCCCGGAGGCGCGCAGGAAGCTGCAGATAGTTTCGGAACCACGACACAAACGCGTGGGTTTCCCCACGAAGCGGCACATCCCCGGCGCCCAGGCGTCGACACGTCAGGCCCCCGTTTCGAATCTCGTGTCGATTCTTTCGTCCAGCAAATACTGGCAGTTGATCGCCACTGACAGTGTCACCGACGCGGGATCATCTACACTCCGCGACAAATCTGCACAACACTGATCGCTTATCGTCCCTAACATGCACAAACGAGCGAGCTGATGCCCTATGCTCGGGCGAGCCGAAAAACTCGAGCTTTGGGGTGCTCATGCCGTTTGTGACCGACGAGATCGCCAGCCAGCCCGACTGCTGGCGACAGGCCGTCATGCTCGCCGACAAAACCGGGACCATGCTCCCCCGTCCCGGCGAGCGGGTCGCGATTCTCGGGTGCGGCACCTCGTTGTTCATCGGTCAGTCGTACGCCGCCCTGCGTGAGGCCGCCGGCCACGGCGAGACCGATGCGTACGCCGCCACCGAGTTCCCGCAGGGACGCCGCTACGACCGGGTGGTCGCGCTCTCCCGCTCGGGCACCACGACCGAGGTCCTGAGCCAGTTGACGAGGCTCCGCGGGAACGTCCCCACCGTCGCCCTCACCGCTGATCCAGTGGCGCCGATGGTGGATCTCGCCGACGAGACCGTCGTCCTGAACTTCGCCGAGGAACACGCCGTCGTGCAGACCCGCTTCGCGACGTCGGCGCTGACCCTGCTGCGCGCGCACCTCGGCATCGACCTCGAGGGGGCGATCGCCGACGCGGAGACCACCGTCGCCGCCCCGCTCCCGGCCGGCGCCGTCGAACGCCGGCAGTTCACCTTCCTCGGCACCGGTTGGACCATCGGCCTCGCCAACGAGGCGGCGCTGAAGATGCGCGAGGCGTCGCTGTCGTGGACCGAGGCCTACCCCGCCATGGAGTACCGGCACGGGCCGATCAGCATCACCGACACGTCGTCGGTCGTGTGGTTCCTCGGCGCTCCTCCGGCTGGCCTCGTGGAGGAGATCCGCAAACTCGGCGCGCTCGTCGTGTCCGAACCACAGAGCGACCCGGTTGCCGAGCTGATCCGGATCCAGCGGCTCGCGGTCGAGATCGGCGCCGCCAAGTCGCTCGACCCCGACCGCCCTCGCAACCTCAGCTTCTCCGTCGTCCTGTCCCCTGCCAGCGGAGCCGGCATTTCGTGACCAGGTGCGTGGTCGCCCTCGATGTCGGGGGTACGACGATGAAGGGCGCGCTGGTCGACTCCCGGCGTACCGTCCGGTTCCGCCGGTCGTTTCCGACGCCGGTCGAAGCGGGTCCGGACGCGGTCGTCGACCAGATCGGTACGGCGTTCGAAACACTGTCGGGGCAAGCCCACGGAGCGGGGCTCGCGGCTCCGTCCGCGGCCGGACTCGTCGTTCCCGGGATCGTCGACGAAGCCGCCGGTGTCGCCGTGGTCGCGGCCAACGTCGGCTGGCGTGACGCCCCGCTGGCGACGTTGCTGCGGGAGCGCCTGGGGTTGCCGGTGGCACTGGGTCATGACGTACGCGCCGGTGGGCTCGCCGAGAGCGTTCTCGGAGCCGGGGCCGGCTCGCGCGACGTCCTCTTCGTCGCGCTCGGGACGGGCATCGCCGCCAGCTGCATCGTCGACGGCCGACCGATCGTCGCGGGTGGGTATGCCGGCGAGATCGGGCACATCGTCGTCGAACCCGACGGCGATCCCTGCGGCTGCGGCGGCCGTGGCTGCCTGGAACGGGTGGCCTCCGCGGCGGCGGTCGCCCGCCGGTACACCGCCCGCGCCGGAGTCGAGGTGGCGGGCGCCGCCGGGGTGGCAGCGGCCGTACGCAGTGGAGACCCGGTGGCCCGCGTGGTCTGGGACGAGGCGGTCTCGGCGCTTGTCACGGTCCTGCACACGGCCGTCACCCTGCTGGGACCGGAGGTCGTCGTCGTGGGTGGCGGACTCGCCGAGGCGGAGGACCTTCTCCTCGCGCCGCTGGAGGCGCAACTCGACAAGCGGTTGACGTTCCAGCGCCGGCCCCGGATCGCCCGGGCGGCGCTCGGGGACCAGGCCGGGTGCCTGGGAGCCGCGCTGCTCGCCTGGCGGCTCACCGGGGACAATGCAGGTCCCGACAGCGACGCGGGAGACGTGGGAGACGTGGGAAAGGATGCGACGCCGTGACGGTGCTGGCCAACGCGCGGGTCGTGACTCCCGCCGGTGTCCTCGATCCCGGCTGGGTCGAGGTGACAGGTGACCGTCTGACGTCAGTGGGCTCCGGGGTCGCGCCGACGGCGGTGGACCTGGACCTGTCCGGCCGGATCGTCGTACCCGGCTTCGTCGACACCCACGTCCACGGCGGCGGAGGTGCGTCGTACCTCTCGGCGACCCCGGAGGACACGGCGACGGTCGTCGGCTTCCACCGCGCGCACGGCACGACAACGACGTTCGCGAGTCTCATCTCCACGACCGCGGACGAGCTTCACCGCCAGGTCGCCGGGCTGGCGGACCTCGTGAGCGACGACCTCCTCGCCGGCATCCACCTCGAAGGGCCGTGGCTCAGCACCGCCCGCCGGGGTGCGCACAATCCGGCGGTCCTCCGTCCACCCGCGCGCGAGGAGGTCGCCCACCTGCTGCGGCTAGGCCGCGGGGGCGTGACCATGGTGACGGTGGCGCCGGAGCTCCCCGGCGGGCTCGATGCCGTACGCCAGATCGTCGACGCGGGCGCGGTCGCCGCCGTCGGGCACAGCGACGCCGACTACGCCACCGTCCTCGCGGCCGTCGACCGCGGGGCGACGGTCGGTACGCACCTGTTCAACGGCATGCCACCGCTGCACCACCGCACGCCCGGGCCGGTCGGCGCCCTGCTCGAGGACTCCCGGGTGACGGTCGAGCTCATCGCCGACGGCATCCATCTGCACCCGGCCGCCATCGGACTCGCCGTGCGGTCCGCGGGCGTCGACCGGGTGTCTCTCGTCACCGACGCGATGTCGGCCGCCGGGATGGGCGACGGCGTTTACGGCCTCGGTGAGCAGTCCGTCGAGGTCAAGGCGGGCGTGGCACGCTTGGCCGGCGGCGACTCGATCGCGGGAAGCACGCTGACGATGGGCGGGGCGTTCCGCTTCGCCGTCCACGACGTCGGGCTGTCGCTGGAACAGGCCGCGCGGGTCGCGGCGACGACTCCGGCGCGAGTGTTCGGGCTCGCCGACCGGGGCGCCCTCGAGGCGGGACTGCTGGCGGATCTGGTCGTCCTCGACGCGGACCTCACGGTCGTCGCCGTGATGCGGCGCGGTTGCTGGGTGACCGGCGAACCGGGCGCTGCCCGCTGAAGAGCCTGGCACGGACTTTGCGAAGGAGAAGCCGCACATGCCGCTGACACCCACCGGTGAGATCGTCCGCAATGCCGCCGAGACCGGCCGCGGCGTCGGTGCGTTCAACGTCATCCAGCTCGAACACGCCGAGGCCCTCGTCGCCGGTGCCGAACACGCGGGCGCTCCGGTGATCCTGCAGATCAGCGAGAACGCCGTGAAGTACCACCGCGGACTCGAACCCCTCGCCCTCGCGACGCTCGCGGTGGCCAGGGAGGCCTCCGTCCCGGTCGCCGTCCACCTCGACCACGCGACCGATCCGGAGCTGGTGCGGGAGGCGGTGACGTTGGGCTTCGGTTCGGTGATGTTCGACGCGTCGGTCCTTTCCTACGACGACAATGTGGCCGCAACCCGCGAGGTCACGGCGCGTTGCCACGAGCGGGAGGTCTTCGTGGAGGCGGAGCTGGGTGAGGTCGGCGGCAAGGACGGCGTGCACGCGCCCGGGGCCCGGACCGATCCGGACGAGGCCGCCGCCTACGTCGAGGCGACGGGCGTCGACGCGCTGGCGATCGCCGTCGGCACGTCCCACGCGATGCTGGAGAAGACCGCCTCACTCGACTTCGACCTGATCACCGCGCACCGCCGGGTCGTACCTGTGCCGCTCGTGCTCCACGGCTCGTCCGGGGTACCCGAGGCCGACCTCACCCACGCCGTCGAGGCCGGGATGACGAAGGTGAACATCGCGACGGCGCTGAACCAGGCGTTCACGGCGGCGGTACGGGACTACCTCGCGGCGAACCCGAGCGTCGTCGACACCCGGAAGTACCTCGCACCCGGGCGCGCGGCCGTCGCCCGCGAGGTGACCCGGCTGCTCGGCGTCCTCAAAGCCACCTGAGGGGGCCCGGTACCGCGGGTCGCTCAGAGAACGAGGTCGATGTAGCGCTGGACCATCGTCGCGACCACCTCATCGGGATCGGCCGCCCAGATGTCGGCGTTGAAGATCTCCACCTCGATGTCGCCGGTGTAGCCCGCCTCGTCGACCGCGACCCGGAACGGCCGGTGTTCGATCACGCCGTCGCCCATCATGCCGCGCGCCAGCAACGCGTCGGACGGGATCGGCAGGTTGAAGTCGCAGACCTGGAACGACGCGATCCGCAGCCGCGCCCGGCTGATCTGCGCCCAGACGGTCGGATCCCACCAGACGTGGAACGTGTCGACGACCACGCCCACCCGGTCGAGCGGGAACTTCTCGGCGAGGTCGAGCGCCTGTCCGAGCGTCGACAGCACGGCACGGTCCGCGCAGTACATCGGATGCAGCGGCTCCAGTGCCAGGCGTACGCCATGCTCACCGGCGTACGGCGCCAACTCCGCAACGGCATCGGCCACCCGCGCCCGGGCGCCCGGCAGGTCCCGCGAGCCCTCCGGCAACCCGCCGACGACCAGGACCACACACGGTGCGCCGAGCGTCGCCGCCTCGTCGATCGCCCGCCGGTTGTCGTCAAGAGCACGTTGACGTTCCACCGGGTCGGCGGCGGTGAGGAAACCGCCACGGCACAGCGACGACACCCGGAGCCCGGCATCCCGAACGAGCTTGGCGGCGTGGTCGAGCCCCGTGTCCTGCACCGGCTCGCGCCACAGGCCGATCGCCGGGATCCCGGCGCGTACGCAACCGTCGACCGCTTCGGCCACACTCCAACGGTTCGCGGTCTTCTGGTTGAGCGAGAGCCGCGCGAGTCGCGGATCGGCGGTGCGTTCTGCCGGCGTCGGCGTGGCACTCACGAGCCGGCTCCGTGCACCGTGAGGAACTCCCGCATCCGCACGCACGCCAGGTCCGGATCCGGCAGAAGACCGGCCTGGTCCGCGAGCCGGAACGCCTTCACCAGATGGAGAACGCTGCGCGCACTCTGCATCCCACCGACCATCGAGAACCCCCTCTGATGCCCGGAAAGCCAGGCCAGGAAGCAGATTCCGGTCTTGTAGTAGTACGTCGGCGCACTGAACAGGTGCCGCGACAGGGGCACCGTCCCCGCGAACGCCTCGTCATAGGCTTCTGCATCACCGCGGTCCAGAGCCGCCAGCGCCGTGGCCGCCGCAGGTGCGATGGCGTCGAAGATCCCCAACAGGGCATCGGATCCGGACCTGATCAACGCCGGATAGTTGAAGTCGTCGCCGGTGTAGAGATGTACGCCCCCGGGCAGCGCGGATCGCAGCCGTACTTCGTGATTCTCATCCAGCAAGGAGACCTTGACACCATCGATTCGGGCGGCGTGCTCACGCACGATCGCGACGAACGCGTCGGTGGCCTCGTCGACGTCGACCGCGCCCCAGTAACCCTCGAGCGCCGGATCGAACATCGGCCCCAGCCAGTGCAGGATCGCCGGCGTCGTCGTCTGGCCGAGCAGTCGTGCATAGACCTTCGCGTAGTCCTCAACGCCCCGCGCCGTCGCCGCGAGGTGCCGGCTGGCCATCAGGATCGGGTGGGCACCGGCGCCCTCGACCACCGCGAGTTGTTCTTCGTACGCACCGATCACGGTGTCGAGGCTGACCTCGGCAGGTGCCGGCCACGGCAGCTGGTCGGTTCCGACGCCGCACGCGAGCAGGCCGCCCTGGGCGGTGGCCTCGCCGGCACTGCGCCGGATCAGCTCGGCGGCGGTGTCCCAGGTGAGACCCATGCCCCGCTGGGCGGTGTCCATCGCGTCCGCGACGCCGAGACCGTAGGACCACAGGTGCCGGCGGTACGCAAGCGTCGCCTCCCAGTCGAGTCGGGCCGGCGCGCCGGGTGCGTTGTCGGCCAGCGGATCAGCCACGACGTGAGCGGCTGCGTACGCGATCCGGCTCGTGAAGGGACGCTCCGGACGCTGCCAGCTGCGCGGCTCGGCAAGACGATAGGCCTCGAGCGATCCGTCCGCCCGGGGCAGGGCGACCGACACTGCTCCGGCGGCTGCCGAGGTCACAGGCCCACCTCTGGTAGCTCGATCCGGCGACCCTCGTCGGAGGACCGGCGGCCGAGCTCGGCTAGTTGCACGCCGCGCGCGGCGGCCAGGAAGTCATAGGCGAACGGTGTGTCGTCGAAGCAGTGCCGGAGGAACTGTTCCCATTCGGACTTGAAGCCGTTGTCGAACTCGGCGTTGTCGGGAACGATCTGCCACTGGTCCCGGAACTGCTCCGTGGCCGGCAGGTCCGGGTTCCACACCGCCTTCGGAGTCGTGGCACGGTGCTGGATCCGGCAGTTGCGCAACCCGGCGACCGCGCTGCCCTCGGTGCCGTCGACCTGGAACTCCACGAGTTCGTCGCGGTAGACACGTACGCACCACGACGAGTTGAGCTGCGCGATGACCCCGCCCTCCAGCTCGAAGATCGCGTAGGCGGCATCGTCGGCGGTTCCGTCGTACGGCTTGCCCTGCTCGTCCCAACGGCGGGGAATGTGGGTCACCGAACGGGCCGTGACCGCCTTGACCGGGCCGGCGATGTCTTCGAGGACGTAGTTCCAGTGGCAGAACATGTCGAGGGTGATGCCGCCGCCCTCTTCGGCGCGGTAGTTCCAGCTCGGCCGCTGCGCCGGCTGCCAGTCGCCCTCGAACACCCAGTAGCCGAACTCGCCGCGGATCGAGAGGATCCGGCCGAAGAAACCGCTGTCGACGAGCCGGCGGAGTTTGCGCAGACCGGGAAGGAACACCTTGTCCATCACGACACCGTTGCGGGCGCCGGCATCCCGGGCGGCGCGGGCGAGTTCGAGGGAGCCGAGGAGGGAGTCCGCGATCGGCTTCTCGCAGTAGATGTGCTTGCCGGCCGCGATCGCCGCCAGAACGGACTTCTCGCGCAGCCGAGTGGCCTGGGCGTCGAAGTAGATCAACGCCGACGAGTCGCTGAGCGCGGTGTCGAGATCGGTCGTCCAGCGGGTGAGGTCGTGCCGGTCGGCGATGTCACGCAGCTTCTGCTCCGAACGCCCGACCAGGATGGGATCCGGGACGACCCGGGTGCCATCGGCCATCACCACGCCGCCCTGTGCGCGAATCGCCAGGATCGACCGCACCAGGTGCTGGTTGTAGCCCATCCGGCCGGTAACGCCATTCATGACGATGCCGATCTCGCGTACGGCCATGCGTTCCTCCGCCCTCCGGTCCCCACCCCCGCGAACACTCCGAACTCGCGTCTCCGCGGGGAACGCGTAACCCGCAGCTCCCATCGGCCCGACTCCTTGCGCCAGGTGCCCGGCAGGAAACCCCGGAATCTCCCAGGGAAAACGCTTTCCAGCGTAGCTGAGAGCGACAGTTCCGGGCAAGTCCAGCCTCGGACATCGGCGGCTGCCCCGCTTCCATGATCATGAAGGAAAAGCGGTCTATACGTACACAGATCCTTCCTGATCACGATCATGATCACGGGACAGAGCGCGCGCGGGCAGCCCAGGGCCTCGACCCGTCCTACCTCCCGGGTCGGCGCTACTTCAGGGCTCCGGCGTTACTTCAGGGCTCCGGCGTTACTTCAGGGCTCCGGCGGTCAGGCCTTCCTCGACCCGGCGCTGGAAGACGATGTAGACCGCGAGGACCGGGATCATGGCGATCACCAGACCGGCGAACATCTCCGCCACCGACGTGGCACTTGATTCATAGCGGGTACGCAGTGCGAGATCGGCAAGCCCCTGCGTCAGGAGGAAGTTGCTGTTCTGCTCGTCCTTGGACGGGTTCAGCACCAGGGGCAGGAGGTACTGGTTCCACTGCCCGAGGAAGTTGAAGACCCCGATGCTGATCAGCCCCGGCTTCGCCATGGGGAGCATGATCTGGAAGAACGTCCGGAAATGCCCGGCACCGTCGATGAACGCCGACTCCGCCAGTTCCTTCGGCAGCGAGGCGAAGAACGCGGTGAGGAAGAAGATCGAGAACGGCAGCGAGAACGCGACGTACACGATGATCAGGCCGAGAAAGCTCTGCTGGAGACCGAGGTTCTGGGTGACCTTCACGAGCGGCACGATCGCCAGGAACAACGGAAACGTCATGCCCACCAGGAAGAGGTAGTAGACCAGCCGGCTCCCTGGAAACTCATAGCGGGCAAGGACGTACGCGGCCATCGACGACAACAGCAGCGTCAGCAACACACCGCACGACACGACGATGATCGTGTTGATGAAGAACGTTCCGATGTTGGCGGTCGCCCAGGCGTCGGCGTACGTCGAGAACTGCCACTCACGCGGCAGCGCGAAGGGGCTCGCGAAGATCTCCCGGTTGTTCTTGAACGACGACAGCAGCACCCACACCATCGGCAGGATGACCATCAGGGCCCAGCTGATCACGAAGATCTGCGGAATCGTCTCGCCCAGGACCGCCGCGCCGGTGAATCGCTGGCGCGGTGCCGGTGGCGGGGCCAGGCGTTGCTCGACCTCGCCGGTCTGGGTCGTACCCGGCGCTGCCGGAGGCATGAAGCCCATCGCGACTCTCCTTCCTGGAGCTGGGGGAAGACAGGTCAGTACTCGAGGCGTTCGCGCCTGGTCACCCGGAACGTCAACACCGCAAGGAGAAGCGAGAAGACGAGCAGCATCGTCGCCATCGCCGAGGCGTACCCGAACTGCGAGTTCAACTCGAACGCCGTGCGGTAGAGCTGGGTGGCCATGACGTCCGCGCCGTAGTCGGCGACCCGGCCGTTGCGGGCAAGCACCGACAGCAGAGCGAACATGTCGAGGGTGTTGATGCAGATGTAGACGAGTGCGACCTGCACGTGTCCCCACAGGAGTGGAAGCGTGACCTGGGTGAAGAGGCGGACGCGGCCGGCGCCGTCGATCGCCGCCGCCTCGAAGAGTTCCCGCGGGATCTGCTGAATTCCCGCGATGAACAACACCATGTAGAACCCGATGGACGCCCAGACCGCCACGAAGGCGATGGCCCACAGGATGACACCGGGGTTGCCCAGCGGGCCGTTGGGGATCACGTCCAGCATGTTGATGCGAACGGCTTCCAGCGCCTTCTGCAGCAGTCCGCCGTCGGTGCTGTAGATGAACTGGAACATGATCGCCACGATGACGACCGGCAGAACCTGTGGGAAGAAGTAGACGACGCGGTAGATCTTCGCGCCGAACAGACCCTCCCGAGTTCCGCCTCCGCCGCCGCGGGTGAGCAGGGACGCGAAGATCAGAGCGGGTGCAAGGGTCGCGATCGGGATGACGACGAGCAACTTCAGGTTGTTGCCCACCGCATGCCACCAGGCGGCGTCCTGCAGCAGTGCGATGTAGTTCGCGAAGCCGATGTAGTCGAACGTCGGTGTGAACCCGGTCCAGTTCGTGAACGAGATCTGGATGCCCTGGACGAACGGCGACAGGACGAAGACCACGTAGAGGGCGAGGGGCGGCGTGAGGAAGGCGAGGATGAAAGGCACGCGACCTTTTCGCATCGTTGCGTCGCTCCAGCTCTCGGCGCTCTCGGCGCGCTCGGTGTCGTCAGCGCGTGAACTTCTTGATCTTCGGGTCCTTCTTCACCGCGTCGGCCTTCTTCTGCACCCGCTCCAGGAATCCTCTGGCATCGAGCTTGCCGGTGAGGAGTACGCCCATGGCGGCCTCGATCTCCTCCTGCAGGGGGCGATACCACGTGCCGTACTTCGGCGACTCGATGCGTTCGACTGCCTGGGCGGCCTTGACGAGTTCGAGCGAGGACTCGAGCGTGCTGTCGAGGTCCTGGCTGTCGTGCGCGCCGTCGACGATGGTGAGGGTGTAGGTCAGCTCGGCGAACTTCTGCGCACCCTCCGCCGACAACATGATGCGGAGGAACTCCAGGCCGCCGGCGGTGTTCTTCGCCTTCGACGGCACCAGGAAGCTCTCACCAGGGCTGTACGGAACGGCGTCGAAGGGCAGCTTGTCGCTGGAGTCCAGCGACGGCGTCGGCGCGATCGTCATCTCGAAGTCGCCCGGAAGCTGGGAGCCCAGCTCGCTCTTCAGCCATGAGCCGCAGGGAATGATCGCGGCCTTGTGCTGCGCCCACGCGGCCTGGCTCTGGATGTGGCTGAGCCCAGCCGTGCCCGGCATGATGTAGCCCTTGGACTTCAGCTCGAAGAACGCCTCGGCGACCGCCACCACCGCGTCCTGCTGCCATGCACCGTCCTCGAGGTTGTCGATGTTCTTCATCACCTCGTTGCCGCCGTGCTTCTGCACCATCGGGTTGAAGACCGACACCATGTAGCCGGGGTACTGCCCCTGATAGGTCCACAGCGGTATGCCCTCGGCCTTGGTCTTCTCGCCGAGCGCCATCAGGTCGTCCCAGGTCTCCGGCGTCTCCCAGCCGTTCTCCTCGAACAGCTTGCCGTCGTGCCAGAGCCCGTTGATGTTGAGGGCGTACGGAACTCCGTACGGCTTGTCCTCGAAGAGCAGCGGGTCGAGCGCGCCTTCGATGAGGGTCTCGCCGACCTTCTTGCCGGGGATGTCCCACGAGGGGGCGTCGAGGAGCGGGGTGATGTCGAGCAGCTGGCCCTGGTTGACGAGGGTGGCGGTGTCGAGGTCCTGCGCGCCGGAGTTGTCGAAGACGTCGGGCGGGGTGCCGTTGACAAACCGCGGCTGCAGCTGCGGGGTGATGTCCTGGGTGCCGAGGTGTTTGACCTCGGACTCGGGGTAGCGCTTCTTGTACATCGCCTCGTGGTACTTCGCGTACTCGTCGCTGAAGCCACCCTTGAAGATCACGACGTCGAGAGGCGCCTTGGGGTCGACACCGAACGGGTTGTTGGCGTCGACCTTGCCGGCCGGCTTCTTCGTGGGTCCGGTCGTGCCACCACCGCCGCCGGTCGCGCAGGCGCCGAACACCGTGCCGCCTCCGGCGGCTGCGGCGAGGAACGCGGCGCGGCGAAGCAGCTCGCGACGGTCGAACCCTGCGTACCTGCGGTGCTGGGTCATCCTGCCTCCTGGTGAGCCATGCCGGCGGCTTCGATGTGTGGGCGCGTGGCGTCCGCGCCGGAAGCTCCACAGACCCCGTTCGACCGTGGAGTGCCGAGCACACTAGTGGCGGGACCACGCCGCAACAAGGGTTTACGGCGGTGGTTCGCAGAGTCGTAACTTTCATTCGAACGTTTCGAAGCACGCGCCATGGCGAACGGCGGCCATCAGGCGGCTCGGCGTCCATCGTTGCCCGCGATCCGGCATGCTGGTGCTCAGAACCCATCGCGTCGAGTGCCGGGGCGGAGAAACTGATGAGCATTCCCACCGTCGTCACCCTCGGCGACGTCGCGCGGCGTGCCGGAGTCTCGCTCGCCACGGCGTCACGGGTCCTCAACGGCAGTACCCGCCGGGTCAACGAGGACCTGCGTACCGTCGTGCTCCAGGCTGCCGACGAACTCGGTTACACCCCCAACCTGCACGCACAGGCCGTGGCTCGGGGCACGAGCTCGACCGTGGGCCTCGTCGTCCACGACATCGCCGATCCGTACTTCTCCGCCATCGCCTCCGGCGTCATGAGGGTCGCCGACGAGCGTGGGCTGATCGTCACCCTCGGCACGACCTCCCGCAACCCGAACCGTGAGGTGCAGTACGTCGCGATGCTGCGTGCCCAGCGCGCCCGGGCGGTGATCCTGGCGGGATCCCGGATGGCCGACAAGGAGCAGACTGATCGGCTGGCGAAGGAGGTCACCGCGTTCCGGCGTACCGGCGGGCGGATCGCCTGCGTCAGCCAGCACCGGCTGCCGGCCGACACCGTGCTCCCTGAGAACCGCGCGGGGGCGAGGGAGCTGGCCGTCCGGCTCGCAGAACTCGGGCACCGGCGGTTCGGCGTCCTCGCCGGGCCGCGGGCGATCCTCACCGCCCGCGACCGGCTCGCGGGCTTTCGGGCCGGCCTGGCCGAGAAGGGCATCGAGCTGGCGCCCGAGGCGCTGGTCGAGGGGCCTTTCACCCGCGACGGCGGCTACGAGGCCGGACGGGAACTCCTGTCCCGGGGGCTCGACATCACCTGCGTCTTCGGCGTCAACGACGTGATGGCGGTGGGCGCCATGGCCGCCTGCCGCGAGCTGGGGGTCGACGTTCCACGCGACCTGTCGATCGCCGGATTCGACGACATCGAGACCCTGCGTGACCTGGTGCCGCCGTTGACGACTGTCCGGCTGCCGCTGGAAGAGATGGGAGTACGCGCGGGAGAGCTGGCCCTCGAGCTCGAGGCGCCGACGAAGGACCGGCTCGTGCGCGTACGCGGTGAGGTCGTCATTCGCGAGAGCACCCGCGATCTGCGTACGTCCTGATCTGGCTCTTGATGAGGGCGCCCCCGCGCCGAGAGGTTCGCCACAGGGGCGCACTCATCCAAGGTGCCATTGGATGAAGGGCACCCTCACCCACGTCGCGCATCGCCTCGGTGATGTCCGATTCCATCGCCGTTGATCATCTTCATCAGGGTGGGAAAGCGCTTGCAGGGCCTGTCCGCTACCCTGCGAGGCATGCCTGCCGTCCGCCGTCCCTCCGTCGTGCTCGCGATGTCGCCCGCCCACCCACCGCGACTGTTCGACGACCGGCTCCGGGAGCGACTCCGCGACCTCGCCGAGGTCGACGTCGACCAGATCATCGACGACTTCACGACCGACGAGGCCCGCGAGGCACTCCGCACCGCAGAGGTGCTCCTCACCTGCTGGGGATGCCCACCGCTCGACGCCGACGTCATGGCCGCGACCCCCGCGCTCGAGGCGGTCATCCACTCCGCCGGATCGGTCAAGTCGCTGATCACCCCCGCCTGTTGGCAGCGGGGCATCGCGGTGTCGTCCGCCGTCTCCGCCAACGCCGTGCCCGTGGCGGAGTACACGTTGGCCATGATCCTGCTGGCCGGCAAGCGGGCGTTGCCGATCCAGGCGGCGTACCGGGCCGATGCGACCCGTCGGGACTGGGCGGCGGTCCATCCCGGCCTCGGCAACTACCGGACGACGGTCGGCATCGTCGGCGCCTCCCATGTCGGACGCCGGGTGCTCGAGCTGCTCCGTCCCTTCGACATTCGCGTGCTCCTCGCCGACCCGACGATCGACGTCGCCACGGCCGAGCGGCTCGACGTCCGACTGGTCGGGCTGGACGAACTGGTCCGCAGCTCCGACGTCGTGACCATCCACGCGCCGGACATCCCGGCGACGCGGGCCATGTTCGACGCGCGACGGCTGGCGATGATGCGTTCGGGTGCGACGCTCATCAACACCGCACGTGGCCGGTTGGTCGACACGGAGGCGCTCACGGCTGAGCTCGCGACCGGCCGGATCTACGCCGTGCTGGATGTCACCGACCCGGAACCGCTACCGCCTGACTCGCCGCTGTTCGCCATGCCCAACGTCGTGCTCACGCCCCACATCGCCGGGTCGCTCGGCCGGGAGATCAACCGGATGGGCGCATTGGCGCTCGACGAGTTGGAACGCTACGCCCGCGGTGAGGGCTTTGCCTTTCCCGTACTCGCAGACCGCCTGCCGATCCTCGCGTAGAAGGCTCCGCCCCACGGCGGTCTCCTGCCACCGTGGGCTGATGCGTGCTGCGCGATCAGTGGCTACGTGGCGCCTCCTGCGGAAGGCCCCAGGTGCGTTCCCACGAGTTCCAGTCCACCGGTGCCTCCGATGGCTTTGGCTGTCGCGGGTGTCTTAGCTGCCTCTGATGTCTCGGCCTGCCGCGCGTGCGGCACGTGCGCCTCCTCTACTGCGCCGCTTGGACCCGATGTGAGATGTAATAGGCATCGAGCAGTTGTGCTCCTTACATTTCGGGTTTGGGCGGTAAGGTACACAAGTGGACTTTCTCCGTTACGCCGAGCAGGCGGCCGATCTCGTCAATGCCCTGCTTGACGACGAGGACGATCTGCGAACCCACCTCGGTGAACGACCCTGGCTGGCCGACCGGGTGACCGGCACCGACGTCCGCGCTCTCCGCCGGCTCCAGCGCCAGCTCCGGCCCGCGTTCGAAGCAGACTCGAACCACCCGGAAGACGTCGTACGCCTACTCAACGAACTTCTCGCCCGGCACCCCGTCTCGCCGTTCGTCTCCGGTCACGACGCGCAGAGCTGGCACCTGCACGTGGCCGAGCGGGAGTCGTCCGTGGCCGAAACGCTCGCGGCAGAGGGGTTGATGGGGATGGCCGTCGTGGTCTGCGACCTGGGCGCGGACCGGTTCGGGTGCTGCCAGGCGAAGGGCTGTCAGAACGTCTTCGTCGACACCTCGCCCAACCGGTCGCGGCGCTACTGCTCCGAACGCTGCTCGTCCCGCGCCAACGTCGCCGCGTTCCGCGCCCGCCGCAGGTCCGCCGCAGGAGCTGACGGCTCCATAGCTGACGCCGCAGGGCCAGACGCCTCCGCTGGCCCGTGATCATGATCGTGATCATGAAGGCTATGTGGGGCTATGGCCCCGTCGCCTTACCTGACCCCGTGTCGGTTCATGATCACGATCATGATCACAGGTGGGTCCCGGCCGGGCTCTTCGATCCGCTCCTCGATCGCAGGTCGGGGCGAGTTTGGACCCAGCCAACCGGGACACAGCCAATCCGGACCCAGGCAACCCGGACCCAGGCAACCCGGACCCAGGCAACGCGGACACAGCCAACCCGGACAGAGCGGAGCGCACCTCGCCGTCCGCCCCCACTGGCGAGGCGGAACAACACCGGGGTTGCCCGGGGTTGGACACTGGAGGTTCCCGACGAGATCCCGGAGATCGCGTGAACGACGGCCCGCTCATCGTCCAGTCCGACAAGACCCTGCTGCTCGAGGTGGGGCATCCCGCAGCCGACGACGCCCGCAAGGCGATCGCGCCATTCGCCGAGCTCGAGCGCGCCCCGGAACACGTCCACACCTACCGCCTCACACCCCTCGGCCTCTGGAACGCCCGCGCCGCCGGCCACGACGCCGAGCAGGTGGTCGACACGCTGCTCCGCTTCAGCAGGTACGCCGTACCCCACGCTCTCCTCGTCGACGTCGCCGACACGATGGCGCGCTATGGTCGGCTGCGCCTCGACAACGATCCGACCCACGGCCTTGTCCTCGTCACCACCGACCGGCCGGTACTCGAGGAGGTCCTTCGCAGCGCGAAGCTCAAGCCCATGCTGGGCAAGCGGATCGACCTCGACACGGTGGCGGTCCATCCCTCCGAGCGCGGGCACGTCAAGCAGGCCCTGCTCAAGCTCGGCTGGCCGGCCGAAGACCTCGCCGGCTACGTCGACGGCGAGGCGCACGACATCGACCTGGCCGAGGACGAATGGGCACTCCGTCCGTACCAAACCCACGCCGCCGAAGCGTTCTGGCACGGCGGTTCCGGCGTCGTCGTCCTCCCGTGCGGCGCGGGCAAGACGCTCGTCGGAGCGGCCGCGATGGCGCACGCGAAGGCGACGACGCTGATCCTCGTCACCAACACGGTCGCCGCCCGGCAGTGGAAGGACGAGCTGGTCCGCCGTACCACCCTCACCGAGGACGAGATCGGCGAGTACTCCGGCTCCCGCAAGGAGATCCGGCCCGTCACCATCGCGACGTACCAGGTGGTCACGACCCGCCGCAAGGGCGCCTACACCCATCTCGAACTCTTCGGCGCCCGCGACTGGGGGCTCATCGTCTACGACGAGGTTCACCTGCTGCCCGCACCCATCTTCCGGATGACGGCCGACCTGCAGGCCCGGCGCAGGCTCGGGTTGACGGCGACGCTGGTCCGCGAGGACGGCCGCGAAGGCGACGTGTTCAGTCTCATCGGACCCAAGCGGTACGACGCTCCGTGGAAGGACATCGAGTCGCAGGGCTGGATCGCGCCGGCCGACTGCGTGGAGGTACGCGTCACCCTCACCGACGCCGAACGCCTCACCTACGCGACGGCCGAGGTCGACGAGCGCTACCGGCTCGCGTCCACGACGGACACCAAGGCGCGGGTCGTCGAACGCCTCGCCGCGCAGCACCGGGGTGAGCCCACGCTGGTCATCGGGCAGTACATCGACCAGCTCGACGACCTCGCCGCCCGGCTGGACGCGCCGATCATCAAGGGCGAGACGACGGTACGCGAGAGGCAGCGGCTGTTCGAGTCCTTCCGTACCGGCGAGATCTCGCTTCTCGTCGTGTCCAAGGTGGCGAACTTCTCGGTCGACCTGCCGGAGGCGGCGGTCGCGATCCAGGTGTCGGGGACGTTCGGATCGCGGCAGGAGGAGGCCCAGCGGCTCGGCCGGCTGCTGCGGCCCAAGCACGACAAGCGAGCGGCGCGGTTCTACGCGGTCGTGTCACGCGACACGGTGGACCAGGACTTCGCGGCGCACCGGCAGCGGTTCCTCGCAGAGCAGGGTTATGCATACTGCATCATCGACGCCGACGACGTACTGTCGGGCGACCTACCGAGCTAGGTCAGCGCCTGTAGTCGAGGCGTGTTGGATGAGGGGACCCCTGCAGCGAACCCGTTGGCCCAGGGGCGCCCTCATCCAAAGCCGAGCAGTCAGCGAGGATCCGGAGCGGCGCAGCGCGGGATGGGTCGGCTGTAACCGGGCCGCCCGGGCGTGAGGACGTACGCATCCGCCACCCAACCGCCGGAGTCCAGCTGGTTCCACACCGCGCTGGGTCCCACCTGGCTCCCGGCCTGTTGGCAGGTGATGTACGCCAGACCACCGGTCCGGATCAGCCCGACCGCCGGGTACGAGGTCCCAGGCCCGGAACGGACCCTCAGCACGCTCGTCGACACCGGATAGGGGTACCTGCACAGGGGCACCGGCGGCGACATGCCGCGTTGGCTCGCCGTCGAGACGTGCAGGTCGCTCACGTAACTGCCGTTCAACAGCTTGTCCCAGACCCGCGTCGTCCCGACCTCGGTGCCGATGGCCTGGCAGACGAGATCGAGGGTCGCACCGGGAGCCCAGACTCCCACCATGGGATACGACGTCCCAGGGCCGGACCGTGCCCGCAACCCGATCCGGGACGTGACCGCGTACTGGTACTTCACCGAGCCGAGCGGCCCGTCGACCATGTTGCTGTCGATGTTGAGCCGGCGACCACCCCAGGTCTCGTTGTGCTCGCCGCGGTACTGCTTGAGCCGCTGGTGCGTACCCCACTGGCTATCAGGGACGTGCGGCTCGCCCCACACCGACGCCCGACCGTCCCAGCGCGCGGTCCAGATGGCGTCCGGACGCGCGAACGACGACGACCCGTACGCATCGGAGAGGTCCCGGATCCCCGACGCCGCGCTGGAGTAGACACCGGACAGGTAGCCGCTGTCGTGCAACTGCGTCGTCCAGGCGTGGAGGAACTGCATGACGGTCCGGCGGCAACCGGTGTTGCCGGTGTCGTAGGCCTCCAGGTCGAAGTAGATCGTGCTTCCGCCGTACAGTCCGAACCGTTGCGCCCGGCGTGTGGCGTCCACCGCGGCGGCGGCGCCCTGCTGGGCGACGTTGGTGGGCCTGATCGGGCCGAGGTCGTCCTGGAAGGCACACGGCGCCTGGCGCCCGACGTAGATGGGCAGCATCTGCCACCCGAGCCGGGCACTCGACCGCACCCAGGAGGCCGACAGGTTGCCGTCCGGGCATGCCCGGTTGACGCCGCCGATGTAGATGCCGACCGTGCGGTACGGCGACGCCAGCCAGGCCCTCATGGTCGTGAGAGAGGGTGCGGTGCAGGTGTCGAAGCCGCGACCGAGGTGGCGCGGGGTGTTGCCGCCTGACGCGGTGCGGGAAGGGTCGGAGAACATCGGCTCCGGTGACGACCCGGCGGGCCCGGACGTCGCCGACAGGTCCGCCGGCTCGCCGATGGGTGTCGTCCGTTCGG
Organism: Actinopolymorpha sp. B9G3; assembly: GCF_040120725.1. Taxonomy (NCBI): domain Bacteria; kingdom Bacillati; phylum Actinomycetota; class Actinomycetes; order Propionibacteriales; family Actinopolymorphaceae; genus Actinopolymorpha; species Actinopolymorpha sp. B9G3. Next base: position 190,150 of record NZ_JBEEAB010000011.1, read on the forward strand.
GCCCCGTGTACTGGACCCGCTCGAGGATCGCGGTCACCACGTCCGGGCTCTCGCCGTACGCCGCGGTCACGGCCAGCCCGGTGCCCGCGAGTGCGTGGGTGGTCTCCTCGCTCGCGGTCGACGCCGGCGTGGTGTCGACTGATGCGGCGCCCGGACCGGCCGGTGCATTCCCCGCGGCGGGCGCGGTGCCAGTCGGTGCCGGGGCGGCGCCGACCGCCAGCGTTCTGTCGGGCTCGCCGCCCGTGGCAGGTGCGACGAGCAGCCCGTCGGACCGGCCGACCGCGCGATGTGGGCAGTCCTGGTCCGCACCAGGAGTGCCGAGATAGAGCGCCGGAACGTCGAACCGTACGCAGGTTCGCGGGCGGGCCTCCAGGTCGTGGACGGCCCAGCTGGACGGCACGTCGAGCCGGAGCCCGCGATAGGTCACCGCCTTGGTGCCTCCCAGGTCTTCACCGGAAACAGCGGGGAGAGCGTCAGCTGTCCCTGGCCCGAGCATGAATATCGGTGACGCGACAATCGCACACGCACTTCCCGCGACAACGACTGACAGTCTTCGGCTCCGCCATTTCGACCGGCGGCCGGCACGTGATCCGAACACGTTTGGATGCGCCTCTCCTGTGAAATCCATCGCGTCACCAACCGCGCTTTCTCACCAGGCAGAGCGGCGGTGAACGCAATCGAACGTCACACAAGCATCACCTCGGCATCCTTTACGCATGGCCGGCATTCCGTAAGCACAGGTGTGTTATTTCCTCATCCCGTATAAATTCGCCAGTCAATATTCAGGCGCACGGAATCGAGCAATTCTGGCCCAAACGGGAATACCAACCTCGTGGCTGGATGCTCATCCGTTCCGGAAGATTGATCACGGCTGTCGATCGGATTGTCGACAGGTGTCGACGGGCTCTCGCCGGGCACCACATAAATCGGTCGAGAACTCCGGAACGGCGTGTTAACGTATCTGGCCCTTTCCGCCCATCACCCCTTTCGGCTCCGTCGACCGACACCCCTAGGTCCGGCTGGGCCGTCGCGTCGCGCCCGGACACCGACACCCTCGGACGTCATCGAAGCGGAGACCCGCCATGCCCACGCACGAGGCGACCCAGCCACCGGATACGACGGCCGCACCCGCCGGCCCACCCTCCGACCCCACGCCCATCCACGAGTCCGCGGATCCCGCGCTCGCCGCCGAACGCCGCCACCTCGCCGAGTCCCGCTCCGCGCTACGCCAGATGCGAGAGCGCACCGAGTCTCTCGAGGCGCAGGGCGGCAACGCCGTCTCCACCGAGTACCTCAAGGCGACCCTCTATCACCGGGCGAAGGCCCTTGCCGACGACCCGAACACGCCGCTCTTCTTCGGCCGTCTCGACTACGGCGTCGACGCCCGTCCCGTGGACGAGGAACCGACGGCCGGCCGGGCCGAGCGCTTCTACATCGGTCGCCGGCACGTGAGCGACGAGGATGGCGACCCGATGGTGGTCGACTGGCGCGCGAGCGTGTCGCGACCCTTCTACCGCGCCACCCGCCGGAATCCGCTCGGCGTCGAGCTGCGCCGGCGGTTCGGGTTCGCGCACGGCTCGTTGACGGCGTACGAGGACGAGCACCTCACCGACCCGCCCGCCACGGATGTCGCCGATGGCGCCGGCACGGCGCTCAACAGCCGGATCCTCGAGGCCGAGATCGAACGACCCCGCGTCGGCCCGATGCGCGACATCGTGGCGACGATCCAGCCCGAGCAGGACGACATCGTCCGGGCCGACCTCTCCGGCACGGTCTGCGTCCAGGGCGCACCCGGCACCGGCAAGACGGCGGTCGGCCTGCACCGTGCCGCGTTCCTGCTCTACGCCCACCGCGACCAGCTGCGCCGGCAGGGCGTCCTCGTCGTCGGACCGAACGACTCGTTCCTGCGCTACATCGGCGACGTCCTGCCCGCCCTCGGCGAGATCGACGCCCGGCAGAGCACGCTGGCCGAGCTGGTCGGCCGGACGAAGATCCGCGGCACCGACCCGCCCGACATCGCGACCCTCAAGGGCGACGCCCGGATGGCGGAGGTCCTCCGCCGCGCCGTGTGGTCCCATGTGAAGGAACCCGGCGAGGGACTCGTCGTGCCGAGGGGCGCCCGCCGATTCCGCGTTCCGGCGTACGAAGTGAGCGAGATCCTCGCCGGCATCCGCGCCCGTGGTGTCCGCTACGGCGCCGGCCGCGCGATCCTGCCGCAACGGCTGGCCCACGCGATCCTCCTCCGCATGGAGGCCGACGGCGACTCGCCCGACGATCGGGTGCAGGCGTCGGTGGCCCGCAGCCGACCGGTCAAGGCGTACGCCGACGAACTCTGGCCGGCCGTCGACCCGGCCAGGCTGGTGTTCCGGCTGCTGGCGGAACCGGACTTCCTCGCCGAGCACGCCGACGGCCAGCTCGACGTGGCCGAGCAGGTGCTCCTCCGCTGGCCGGCCCCGCCGCGCTCGGCCGGGTCCGCCCGTTGGTCACTCGCCGACGCCGTGCTCGTCGACGAGACGACCGACCTGATCGAACGCACGCCGAGCCTGGGACACGTCGTCCTCGACGAGGCGCAGGACCTGTCGCCGATGCAGCTGCGGGCGGTCGGGCGGCGGTGCAGCACCGGCTCGGCGACCGTGCTGGGCGACCTCGCCCAGGCAACGACGCCGTGGGCGACCCGCGACTGGACCGACGCGCTCACCCATCTCGGCAAGTCCGGCGCCCACGTCGAGGAACTGACGAAGGGCTTCCGAGTGCCGGCGTCGGTGATCGAGTTCGCCGCCCGGCTTCTTCCGCACATCGCTCCGACCCTTGCGCCACCGTCGTCGGTCCGGCGTACCCGCGGCGATCTCGTCATCAACCAGGCCGCGAACGTGCTGCCGGCCGCGCTCGACGGCGTGCGGACGGCACTCGACCGGCCCGGCTCCGTCGGCCTCGTGGTGCCTGACGCCCGCATCCGTGCCGTTCGTTCCGCCCTCGACGCCGCCGGCATCTCCTACGCCGTGCTGGGCGACACGGACGACGTCGACGCCCACCTCGACGTCGTACCGGCGTCGCTGGTCAAGGGGCTCGAGTTCGACCACGTGGTGGTCCTCGAACCAGCCGCGATCGTCGCCGCCGAACACGACGAGGTGACGGGCCTACGCCGGCTCTACGTCTGCCTCACCCGGGCGGTCACCTCCCTCCAGATCGTCCACGCGGAACCGCTCCCCGCTCCACTGTCGGGCTGATCGTTTCGCGCAGGTCCGCCGCGCTGGTGGTCCCGTGATCTCGTTAGCGTTGCCGCCATGGACAAGCTGCATCACCGCATCGCGACGGCCGCGCTCACCGACGCCTACTCCGAGCTCTCGCGTCTGGTCGGCTCACTGGAGGACACCGACTATGTGCGCCCGAGTCGTTGTGCCGGCTGGGCGGTGGGCGATGTGCTCTTCCATCTCCTGCTCGACGCGCAGCGGGCCCTGGTGGCGTTCGGTACGCCGACAAGGAAAGCAGCGACCACCGACTACGTGACGTACTGGCGCGACTGGTCCACCCACCGCGACGAGAGAGTGGCAGGGGCGCACGCGCGGTTCGTCCGCGTGGCGACAGCTGCCTACACAGACCCGCAGCAGCTGGCCGGCCAGTGGCAGCAGACCGCGGCCGCCGTGCTCACCACCGCCTCGGCGTTGCCCGGCTCGGAGGTCGTCGCCAGCCAGGGTCGTGCGTTCACGGTGACCGACTTCCTGGGCACGCTCGCGGTCGAGGCGACCGTGCACCATTTCGACCTGCTGATGGAGCTTCCCGGCAAGCCCGAGCCTCGGCCAGGAGCGTTGGACCTCACCGTCCGTGTCCTCGACCAGCTCCTCGGCGACACCGCGCAACGGCCGCCGTGGGACGACCTGACCTGGGTGCTCAAGGGCACCGGCCGCACACCGCTCACCACCTCCGAACGCCGCGCGCTCGGCGCCACCGCCACCCGTTTTCCCCTCGTGGGGTGAGCGGTTCGCGCCCACGGGTAGGGATGACGTGATGAGCGAGCACGACCCGACGGCAGAGGCGCTGCTCGCCCGGTGGACCGTCCTGGTGCCCGACGCACCGGAGGTGGGGCGCGGGCTGGTGGGGAGGTACGCCGAACCGCACCGGCGCTACCACGACCTGCGCCATCTGGCGGAGGTGCTGGACCGGATCGACCGGCTCGCCGCGTACGCCCACGATGCCGACGCCGTCCGCCTGGCCGCGTGGTTCCACGACGCGATCTACGACCCGCACCGGGCCGACAACGAGGAGCAGTCTGCCCGCCTCGCCGAGGACCTGCTGCCCGTGGGCGGTGTGCCCTCGTCCCGCGTCGCGGCGGCGGCCCGGCTGGTCCGGCTGACCGCGAGCCACGACCCGGGCGCGGGCGACGCCGACGGTGCCGTCCTGTCGGACGCGGACCTGGGCGTGTTGGCGGAGAGCCCGGAGCGGTACGCGGAGTACGTCGCGGATGTCCGGGCCGAGTACGCCCACGTCGATGACGAGGCGTTCCGGCGCGGTCGGGCGGAGGTGCTCGAGCGGTTGCTGGCGTACGACGAGCTGTTCCACACGCCGTTCGGGCGTACGACCTGGGAGGTGCGAGCCCGTCACAACCTCCGCGCCGAGCTCCTCCTGCTCCGGAGCTGAGCGGCAGCGAACGAACGGTGCCCGCCGTGGAGTGGCGTTCAGAAGTCGGTGGACCTGAGGACGCGCAGGGACCACACGGCAAGGGGGACGGCGACCAGGACAACGCCGGCCGAGATCGCGATCATGTACGGGCTTCGCTCGTAGTCCTCGTGCCGCTCCTTGACGATGTTGTCGTAGGTGTCACCACCGTTCAGACAGACGTATCCCGCCCGAGGCATCGGATCGTCGCCGCAGGTGACGGGATCGTCGACCGCCAGCCGTTGCTCCACGCCGACGTAGAGGCCGATCAAGGCGACAATCGTGACCGGAAAACCGATCATGAACCCGAGAAGGGCGAGACACCCGCGTCGCCGGCCGCCCCGCCGTGTCACTGCCGGCATCGCGACCCTCCGTTCACCACGGCGCACTCCCCGGCGACCATGCTAGGCGGGGTGATCATCGGCCAGGCGTCGAGGATCAGCACCCATGGGATCCCGGTTGCTCAGAATTGACCTGAACGACCTGTTGGTGCGCAGATTCGGGCACTAGGCTGACGGCCCGTGATCCTGCCTCAGCCTCAGCACCTCGAGCGCCGCGACGGCGCCTACGCCCTGACCAACGCCACCACCCTTCGGGCCGACGACGCGTCGGGACCGGCGGCGGACGCGCTCCGCAGCGCTCTCGGACCCGCCACCGGATTCACGTGGGGCCCGCCGAGCGACCCGGCCTCCGCAGCCGGAATCACCCTGACGGTTGACGCCGCGCGCCACGGCCCCGAGGCGTACTCCCTCACTGTCACCTCCGACGGGATCGAGATCATCGGCGGCGACGCGGCCGGCGTGTTCTACGGCGTCCAGTCGCTGCGGCAGCTGCTGCCGGCCGACGCCTTCTCGTCGTCCCGCGTCGACCGCACGTGGGAGGTCCCCGCCGTCAGCATCACCGACCGGCCGCGGTTCGGCTGGCGCGGCACCATGCTCGACGTCGCCCGGCACTTCATGCCGAAGGCGTTCGTCCTCGAGCTGATCGACCTGATCGCCCTTCACAAGCTCAACGTCCTGCACCTGCACCTCACCGAGGACCAGGGCTGGCGACTCGCGGTCGAGAAGTACCCCAGGCTCACCGAGGTCGGCGCGTGGCGTCCCGAGACCCTCGTCGGACACGCGCACCGGCCCGAGAGCGAGTACACCTTCGACGGCACACCGCACGGCGGTTTCTACACCGCCGAGGACGTTCGCGAGATCGTGGCGTACGCAGCGGAACGCTTCATCACCGTCGTCCCCGAGATCGACATGCCCGGCCACATGCTCGCCGCCATCGCCGCCTATCCGGAGCTGGGGAACGGCTTCAAGCCGGCGGAGGTGTGGAAGCGCTGGGGCATCAGCGAGCAGGTGATCAACCTCGAGGACTCGACGCTGGACTTCTGCCGCGACGTCCTCGCGGAGGTGCTGCGACTGTTTCCCAGTCCGTACGTCCACTGCGGCGGCGACGAGTGCCCGAAGACGGAGTGGAAGGCGAGCGAGTCCGCGCAACGACGCATCGCCGAGCTGGGCCTCGCCGACGACAGTGCCGACCCTGGGGGCGACACCCGGACCCCCGAGGACGCGTTGCAGGCCTGGTTCACCGGCCAGATGGCCGACTACCTGGCAGCCCAGGGGCGCCGGTTCGTCGGTTGGGACGAGGTGCTCGAAGGGGGCGGCCCGGCGCGACTGCCCGACGATGTGGTCGTCATGTCATGGCGCAGCGAGGCCGGCGGCATCGAGGCGGCTCGTGGCGGGTTGGACGTCGTGATGGCGCCGTGCCAGCACGTCTACTTCGACTACTACCAGAGCGAGGACCACGACGCCGAGCCGCTCGCGATCGGCGGCCACATACCCCTCGCGAAGGTGTACGCCTACCGGCCGATCCCCGGCGAGCTCGACGCGGAGGCGGCCGCGCACGTGTTGGGCGCCCAGGCCCAGCTCTGGACGGAGTACGTGCCGACGACCGAGCATGCGGAGTACATGCTCTTTCCCCGGCTGTGTGCGTTCGCGGAGGCGGTGTGGCGGGACGGCTCCGGCGAGATCGATGCGTACGACGTCTTCGTCGCCGAGCGGCTTCGCCCACACCTCGAGCGGCTCGACGCGCTGGGCGTCAACTACCGCGCTCTCGACTGACGCACCTCTCTTGGAGCTGCACAGCGGATGCGGTCCGTTGAGCTGGGCCGATCCCGCCTGAGCGACGTGCAAATGACCACGCTGCCCATGCGTTCGGAACCTGGAACGGGTGTCGAGACCTGTCCCGGCTACCGCAGGCGTGCTCAGCGTGGTCATTTGCCGGTGGAGCGGGCCGTTCAGGGCGCCCTCACACACGCCCCGTTGGAGCAAAGCGTCCCTCACACAGCGACCGGATCAGGGGTGCTTGCGGCGGCGCAGTCCCGCGGCCACGATCCGGGCCACCAGCTCGCGGCTCGTGACCGGGTGCGCGCCCGCGGCCACGATCTCGTCGTAGCGTTCCTCGGGGATGTCGTAGTGGTCGCGGTGGAAACCCCGCTCCGGCACGCCCATCCGCCGGGCGAACTCGTGCAGCTCCTCGAACGACACGTCACTCACCAGATGCGACCAGCTCCGCCCCCGCGCGGGCCAGATCGGCGGGTCGATGAGTAGCGTCACGCCCGCTCCCGGCCCGAACGACGGTTCGCTCTCACGCGGTCCCCGAGTCGGGGTTCGAGACGTCGACCGCCCGACTCACCTCGTCGTCCACCAGGGTGCGCCAGGCGCGTACGTAGCCCGCATCGACGTACGCCTTCCACGACCGGTCCGGGCGTACGGCACTCCCGACATGGAACGCCCGGACGCCCGCCTGCGCCAGCCACGGCACATGCTCGGCGCGCAACCCTCCGCCGGCCATGAGGTGGCGAGCCGCGAAGACATCCGCACGGGCCAGCCAGATCAGGTCCTCGACGCCGTGGTCCGCGCCACGTGCCGATCCGGCCGTGAGGACCTCGGTCAGCCCAGGGAGCTCGCGAATCGCCCGCCAGGCCTGCTCGACGTCAAGAGCATGGTCGACGGCCCGGTGGAAGGTCCACGGCCTCCCGGCCAGTTCGTCGACCACCACCATGGTGGCGGCCACGTCGACGTCGAGCGTGGGGGTCAGGAACCCGAGAACGAATCCGTCGGCCCCGGCACGCGTGTAGTCCGTCACGAGGTTACGCAACCGCGCGAGCTCGGCGGGCGTCGTCGTGAAGCCGTCGCTCAACCGCAGCATCACCCGCATCGGAATCGAGCTACGACGGCGAATCTTCTCCACCAGCGAAGGCTCGGGCGAGAGTCCGTCGGCTTCGATCGCCGCGACCACCTCGATCCGATCGGCTCCGCCTGCCTCGGCGGCCACCGCGTCGGCGGGTCCGAGAGCGATGACTTCGAGCAGGGGACGCGTCCTCGTGTCTCGACCCGCCCCCGCGTCGTCGCCAGCTCCTCGAACCGTCATGGCGCAAAGCCTGCCAGGATCATCTGTGTGACCGACGACGACCCGCTGATCAAAGCCCGCGCCCGGGTACTCCATGATCTGGAAGCCCGTGGCGTCGCCGACCCGCGTGGGGTTTCGATCCTGGAACAGGCGCTGTCCGAGCGTCGCTGGTGGGTGTCCGAGTGGCCCGAGGGCGCCGACTACGTTGCCGGCCAGCTCGCCCAGGACATCCAGGACGCACTGCTCGACGAGGTAGGCCGGTGGCCCCTGTGTAAGGCGTGCGACGAGGTGGCGCCGCACGAGCTGCGGATCAACCCCGAGCTGGGGCCCGACCCGCACTGGGTCTGCGAGCGCTCCGGGATCGACGTCGCCCCCCTCGGCGAGCTGTGATCATCGGTCCGTTCGATCTCGACGGGTCTCCGCATGGTAGACTGCTACCTCGTTCTAGGTAGAACGGTGCCGCCTGGGCCGAGGGAAAGGGGAGCGGCCACCCGTGAGTCTCAACATCAAGAACGAAGAAGCCCACCGGCTGGCTCGCGAGCTGGCCGAGGCCACTGGCGAATCCATGACCCAAGCCGTGACCGAGGCACTCCGCGAACGTCTCGCGCGCGTCCGCCAGCGCGAGGACTCACCCGAGGTCGAACGCCTCCTGGCGATGGGGCGCGCGATCGGCGAACGTCTCGATCCCTACTGGAGAAGTGTCGACCATGGCGAGCTCCTCTACGACGAGAAGGGCTTGCCACGTTGATTATTGAGACGTCCGCGCTGGTCGCCATCCTTCGGGACGAACCAGCCGCCCGGGAATGCGCCCGTGCGATCCTGGGCGCCTCCCATCGACGGCTTTCAGCAGCTGGATACCTCGAGGCGGCGATCGTGATCGACGGCTCGGGAGATCCGGTTGCCAGCAGACAGTTGGACACCTTGCTCGCCGACTTCGACATCGGGATCGAGCCCCTCACCGAGCGGCAGGCTCAGATCGCGCGGGCCGCGTATCGCGACTTCGGCAAGGGACGCGGAAACTCAGCCCGGCTGAACTTCGGCGACTGCATGTCCTACGCCCTTGCCACAGACCTGAACGAGCCTCTGCTCTTCGTCGGTGACGACTTCAGCAAGACCGACGTCAAGGACGCGCTCGCAGGTGATCGCGACTGACCGGCACGGTCGACTCCGGCCCTGCGTCCCTTTCTGCTGCTAGCGTCCAGCCATGGCTGCACGGCCCGGCGACCGGTCCGGCTGGCTCGACCTGGCCCGGGAGTTCCTTCGTACGTCCGCGCTCACCTGCGTGCGGCTCGAGGACGCGGCGGCGGTCGCCTGCATGTCGCCCTTCCACTTCCACCGCAGCTTCGCGCGGACATTCGGCGAGACGCCGCACCAGTTTGTGACCCGGCTACGCGTCGACCGGGCGAAGGCCCTGCTCGCCGGTACGGACCTGAGCGTCCTGGAGGTCTGCCTTGCGGTCGGCTACCAGAGCGTGGGGACGTTCTCGCGCCGTTTCACCGCGCTGGTGGGTCGTAGTCCGTCCGCATACCGCCACGGTGTGCGCCCCATGCTGGTCGCGGTGCCGGCGCCCGTCTCGTCTCGGCGTACGCCCGGCGACCTCCGCGACGGCAGGGCGCTCTGGACGCCGCCGACCCCGCGGTTCGTACCCCTCTGCTTCACCGCCGGTTGGACCGGCACTCACGCCGCCTGACCACCGGATGCCCTGACCACCGGATGCCCTGACCACCGGGGCCGAGAGACCGAGCGCCGAGAGACCGAGCGCCGGGAGACCGAGCGCCGGGAGACCGAGCGGCGAGAGCCCGAGTGTCATCGCAATGCATTGTCCCCATGAGGACGGCGTACTTCGACTATTGACTCTTGTAGACAATATGCGGTCCGACCTAACCTGCTGAGGGACCTGGAGTACCGCCGCCGCGCCGAAAGGATTCGCAATGTCCACGGGCACAGCAGACACTCCGACCGCCGACACTCAAGCGTCCGAACTCGCCAAGCTCTACAAGCATCTCCGGGTCGTCGACGTCTGCGACGCCATGGACGGCGTCGGCTACTTCGACATCGGCCTGATGGACCGCGACGTCCGTCCGCTCTGGCTCGGCATGAAGTTCTGGGGCGAGGCGGCGACCATCCGCTGCGTACCCGCGAACCGTCCCATGTGGAAGCTCAACTCCACCGAGGACATCGTGGCCGCGCACAGCGTCTGGTTCAACGAGGTGGGTCCGCCCGCCTCGCCCTCGGGTCTGTCGCCCGGCCACGTCCTCGTCACCGATGGCGGCGGCGCGCGTGAGGTGGGCTTCTGGGGTTCGGCGAACGCGTTCTCCGCGCAGGCAAACGGAGCCGTGGGCATCGTGACCGACGGCTACTGCCGGGACACTGCCGAGATCGCCCTCCAGCAGACGCCGGTGTGCGCGGCGGCGCGTGGCCGGCCGATCATCCCGGGTCGGATCGAGGTCGTCGAGGTCCAGACCACGATCGCGTGCGGCGGCGTACAGGTCCGCCCGGGCGACATCGTGGGCGCGGACGACGACGGCGTGATCGTCGTACCCGTGGAGATCGCCGAGGAGGTCGCGGTCCATGCGCGCGCGGTACTGATTGCCGACATGCACGCCCGACGGAAGATCTACGACAAGCTGGGAAGAAAGCCTGACGCGACCACCGATGTCGAGGCGGTCGAGGCCTACTACGCCGGCCTCTCCTGAGCCGGCTGGGCCGATGACGACGGAAAACGCGCCGAGTCCGGAGTCGCCGCCCAGCGCGGCGGGGAGCATCGACGCGCACCACCATTTCTGGCGTACGCCCGAACACCATCAACACTGGCGCGACACCGGACTGCCCACCCTCGCCCGCGACTTCGAGCCCGCGGACCTCGCGGTCGAACTCGAGCGGACCGGGGTGGCCGGGACGGTCCTCGTGGAGTCACTCGACGTGCCGGCGGAGAACCGTTACCTGCTGGAGTACGCCGCCCAGACGCCCACCGTCCTGGGGGTGGTCGGCTGGCTGCCCCTGCGGGATCCGGCAGCGGCCGTGAAGACCCTGGACGAGCTCGCCGGCCATCCGGTCGTACGCGGGATCCGCTACCTGATCGGGCGGGACCCGGCCGACTGGCTGGTCGAACCTCGAACCATCGAGGTCCTGCGGGAGCTGGCCCGTCGCGGTCTCGCCTGGGACATCGTGCCGGTCACGTCCGGCCACGTCGACCATGTGTGCACGATCGCGGAGGCCGTGCCCGACCTGCGGATCGTCGCCGACCACCTCGCCCGGCCACCGCTCGACACCGGCGGATGGGAGCCGTGGGCGTCCGGGATCGCGCGCCTCGCGTCGCACCCCAACGTCGCGCTCAAACTCTCGGTCGGGATCGACGTCCTCACCCGCTGGCCGGCCTGGCAGCCGGAGCGGTTGGGCCGCTACGTGGGCCGGGCCCTCGAACAGTTCGGCCCTCGGCGGCTGATGGTGGCGAGCAACTGGCCGGTGATCATGGTGCGGCGTACGTACGCCGAGACGATGGCGGATCTCCTCGCCGCGCTGGGCACCGGTGTTGCGCCGGATGATCTCGCCGAGGTCCGTGCGGGCACCGCCCGCCGCTGGTACCGGCTTCCCACCTGAAGCTCGCCTGAGGCGGGGACGCGGCGCGCAAGATCGGAGATGCGACCCGCCCTGGCGGCGGCCTAGTGTCGATGGACGAACGGCACCGCGTTTCCGAAGGGACCAGCCAGCATGATCAAGCGACTTTCGCACGCCAGCATCTTCGTTCTCGACCAGGACTCGGCGTACGACTTCTACGTCGACAAGCTCGGCTTCGAGGTCCGCACGGACGCGGCGTTCGGCGACGACATGCGCTGGCTCACGGTCGGGCCCAAGGGCCAGCCGGACCTCGAGATCGTTCTCATGCCGCTGACGGAAGGTCCGCACCTGACGGCCGAGAAGGTCGAGGTCCTCCGCGAACTGATCACCTCGAACACGTTCGGTGCCGGCGTTCTCGAGACCGACGACGTGCAGAAGGAGTACGAAGAACTCTCGGCCAAGGGCGTGGAGTTCGTCCGCCCGCCGGAGGAGCAGTTCTACGGCATCGAGGCGCTGTTCCGCGACGACTCGGGCAACTGGTTCAGCCTCACCCAGCGCACGACGACCTGACTCCTGGCGCGGCGCATAGCGGCTACACCGCCCGTCCGGCCACGGCGTTCGCGTCGCCGTCGAGGTCGGCGTAGGTCGCGAGGGAGGGGCCGCGGCGCTGCTGCAGGTCGGCGGCGACCTCCTCGGCATCGCGCAGCACCCGGAGCGCGTTGGCACCGGCGAGTTTCACCAGGTCCGCTTCGGACCAACCACGGTCGAGCAGCGCGGCGAACAGGCGCGGATAGCCGGACACGTCCTCCAACCCGAGGGGCAACGTGTCGGTCCCGTCGTAGTCGCCGCCGACCCCGATGTGGTCGATGCCGGCGACCTCGCGGGCGTGCTCGACGTGCGCCACCACGTCGGCCAGCGTCGCATCCGGCTTGGGGCGGGCCTTCTTCCACTCGTCCGCGAAGGGGAAGAACGCCTGCAGGTCGCGCGGATTCACCCCTTGTGCGCGGGCCGCCTCGGCGGCCTCGGCGCGCCACTGCGCACAGGCCGGCGCCACGAAGTCGGGCACGAACGTCACCATGCACACGCCGCCGTTGCCGGGCAACGCCGCGAGCACGTCGTCGGGCACGTTGCGCGGGACGTCACAGACGGCGCGGGTCGACGAGTGCGAGAAGATCACCGGCGCCTCGCTCACCCGGAGCGCCGCGCGCATCGTGTCTGCCGAGACGTGGGAGAGGTCGACGAGCATGCCGAGCCGGTTCATCTCGCGGACGACCTCCTCGCCGAACGGAGAGAGCCCGCGCCCGCCCTGGCCGGGCTCGTCGGTCGCTGCGTCGGCCCACGGCACGTTGTCGTTGTGGGTGAGGGTCAGGTAGCGCACGCCGAGCGCGTACATCGCCCGGAGCGTCCCGAGCGAACAGTCGATCGAATGCCCGCCCTCCATGCCCATCAGCGAGGCGATCCGGCCCGACGCGAAGACCTTCGCCACCTCGTCGGCGGTGGTCGCGAGCCCGAACGTGTCGGCGTACCGGTGGATCATCGCGTACACCGCGTCGATCTGTTCGAGCGTCGCCGAGACCGCGTGGTCGCCCTGCAGCCGGCTCGGCACATAGACCGACCAGAACTGCGCCCCGACACGGCCCTCGCGCAACCGTGGGATGTCGGTGTGCAACGCGGGAGCCGGTTGACCGATGTCGAGCCGGTCGAAGTCGTACGCCGCATGCAGGCGCATCGCGATCGGAAGGTCGTTGTGCCCGTCCACGAGCGGATTCGCGGCCAGCAACGCCTTGGCCCGATCGAGGCTGGTGTCCATGCCGCCCCATCATTCCGTACGGCACCGTCGCGAGCGCACACCGCGACGGCTGGACAGCCACGAAGGGGCGGTCCCGGATGGCTCCGGGACCGCCCCTTCTTGGTCGTGCGGTACGAAGGTGGGCGTGGGACTCAGAAGTCCATGCCACCCATGCCACCAGACGGGTCGCCGCCCGCCGGTGCCTTCTCCTTCTCCGGCTTGTCCGCGATGACCGCTTCCGTGGTGAGGAAGAGGGCCGCGATGGACGAAGCGTTCTGCAGCGCGGAACGAACGACCTTGGCCGGGTCGGGGACGCCGGCCTTGAGCATGTCGACGTACTCACCGGTCGCGGCGTTCAGGCCGTGACCGGCAGGCAGGCCGCGCACCTTCTCCGCGACCACACCGCCTTCGAGGCCCGCGTTGATCGCGATCTGCTTGAGCGGAGCCTCCAGCGCCACCTTGACGATGTTGGCTCCGGTGAGCTCGTCACCCTCGAGGTCGAGCTTGTCGAACGCCTTGATTCCGGCCTGGACGAGCGCCACGCCGCCACCGGCGACGATGCCCTCCTCCACCGAGGCCTTCGCCGCGCGAACGGCGTCCTCGATCCGGTGCTTGCGCTCCTTCAGCTCCACCTCGGTGGCGGCGCCGACCTTGATCACCGCAACGCCGCCGGCGAGCTTCGCCAGCCGCTCCTGCAGCTTCTCGCGGTCGTAGTCGGAGTCACTGTTCTCGATCTCGGCACGGATCTGGTTGACCCGGCCGGCGATCTGGTCGGAGTCGCCTGCGCCCTCGACGATGGTCGTCTCGTCCTTGGTGACCGTGACCTTGCGGGCCCGGCCGAGCAGGTCGAGGCTGGCGTTCTCGAGCTTGAGACCGACCTCCTCGGAGATGACCTGGCCACCGGTGAGGATGGCGATGTCACCGAGCATGGCCTTGCGCCGGTCCCCGAAGCCGGGTGCCTTGACGGCAACCGACTTGAACGTGCCGCGCATCTTGTTGACGACGAGCGTGGCCAGGGCCTCGCCCTCGACGTCCTCGGCGATGATCAGCAGCGGCTTGCCCGACTGCATGACCTTCTCCAGGACCGGGAGCAGGTCCTTGACGGCGGAGATCTTGGAGTTGGCGATCAGGACGTACGGGTCGTCCAGCGTCGCCTCCATCCGCTCCATGTCGGTGGCGAAGTAGGCCGAGATGTAACCCTTGTCGAAGCGCATACCCTCGGTGAGCTCGAGCTCGAGGCCGAAGGTGTTGCTCTCCTCGACGGTGATGACGCCTTCCTTGCCGACCTTGTCCATCGCCTCGGCGATGATCTCGCCGACGCTGGTGTCGCCACCGGCGGAAACAGCCGCGACGGACGCGATCTGCTCCTTGGTCTCGACGTCCTTCGCGGCCTGCGCGAGCTGCTCGGTCACCCGCTCGACGGCTGCCTCGATACCACGCTTGAGGCCCATCGGGTTGGCACCGGCAGCGACGTTGCGCAGGCCCTCGCGGACCAGCGCCTGCGCCAGGACGGTCGCGGTGGTCGTGCCGTCGCCGGCCACGTCATCGGTCTTCTTGGCAACTTCCTTGACGAGCTCGGCCCCGATCTTCTCCCACGGGTCTTCGAGCTCGATCTCCTTGGCAATGGAGACGCCGTCGTTGGTGATCGTCGGCGCGCCCCACTTCTTCTCGAGGACGACGTTGCGACCCTTGGGACCAAGGGTCACCTTGACGGCATCGGCAAGCGAGTTCATTCCCCGCTCGAGACCGCGTCGCGCGTCCTCGTTGAACGCGATGATCTTGGGCATCTAGCTGGATCCTCCCCCAGTCGGGTGGATGTCGTGTGGCCGGCCCGACGCCCGCGACGGACGGCCCCTCACCATGCCAGGGGCCTCGCCGAACCGCCCTGCAGCGGATTGTCACTCGCGACCTTCGAGTGCTAAGCACGTGTTTAGCACTCGACCGGGGAGAGTGCAAGCGGCTGGCCTGCCGGTGGGGTCGAACACGGGAGCTAGCATCGGGTGCTCATGGCTTGCGGTGATCGGCTGGGGAGGGGTGGAACGTGGTGTCCGAGGCGGAGGAGGCTCAGGACAGCCCGGTGGACTGGGTAGCTCAGCACACCCGCCACTACCTCGACACTGGGCGTACTGGAGACCAGCTGGGCCTGCCGGCATTGCTGTTGACGACTCGCGGTCGCAGGTCGGGCAAGTGGCGGCGTACGGTCTTGTACTACGGCGAGGACAGCGATCGCTATCTCCTGGTGCCGTCGAACAGTGGGCTTCCTGAGTACCCCGCGTGGTATCTCAACCTGCTCGAGCATCCCGAGGTACGCATACAGATCGGCTTGGAACCAGTCTTTACCGCCTGCGCCCGCCTCGCGACGGCCGAGGAGCAACCGCCACTGTGGGCCACGATGGTGTCGATGCTCCCGGACTACGAGACGTATCGATCGATGAGCGGCCGTGACTTTCCGGTCGTGATCCTGCAGCGGACATGATCTTCAGCGATTGGAGTCGGGCTGGCTTGACACCTGCCTGATGCCGGTTCATTGCGGTCTTCGTCCGAGCATGCGGGGCGATTTGGTGGGGCGAGACCCCGCCAGCCGGGATGCGGGATGTCGTGTGCCGACCCGGCACTGCCAGACAAAACCCTCATCTAGAGGTGGCCGCTGAACGGGTCGTCGGCGAGCGCCCGCAGGCCGGCGGCGATCTGCTGGGCCTGCTGGTCGTACGGCTGTGGCCGCGGACCGGTCGAGATCGCGGCCGCCACCAGGCGCAGCTGGTCGGGAGGAAGCAGCCTGCCACCTCTGCCGCGGAGCATCAGGCGTACGACCTTTCCGGTCGTGGCCTCACGAAGGACGAGGAAGGGAATGCGGCGGCCGGTCCTGACCGTCGTGGACGACGTGCCGTGGGGGCCGTGGGTCGACACGGTCCTGGTCTCCGCCGCCGAGTCGACGCTCACCGCAGAGGTGGCCAGGTCACACCTGCTTGTGCCGAACGGCCCCCGGGCCACGAGCACCGTTCCCCGCAACCAGGTCCGGCAGCGCCGAATCCACTTCGCCAGCGCCACCGCCACGCCCACCGACATGCCCAGGAAGAACAGCCCTACGACGACCGCGACGATGTCCCTCTCCACCGCGGAGAACACCAGCACGAGGATGCTGATCAGTCCGATGAAGAACACGAGCATGAAGCCGAGGGCAAGAAGACATCCGAACCCGAGCTGCTGCCCGCCCACCACCGCCCGGGCGTCGAGCGGGATCTGCTCGGCGGGCAGGGACGTGGGCATCGCCGGATCGTTGGCGGCACCCTGCGCCATGGTGGCAGGCGGCTCCTTCGGGGCTTTCTCACCGCGCAGTTCGGCGAGCCGTTCCTCGGCTGAATCGGCCATTGTCAGGCCCTTCTCTTCAAGGCTCCGGAGCCTGCAAGGCCCAAAGTGGAGTCGACGTGACGCTCGCAAGAGTAGGGCGCGAAAGCGGCGTCCGGCTTTGGTTGTCCACAGCCCTGAAAACTTCCGGACAGCTCACCGGGCCGGACAGCTCACCGGGTAGCCGCCGAAAAGTTGCGGAATCCCGAAGAAGAGTTGAGGCCCGGACGGTTAGCCCGTCCGGACCCCAATCAGGTTATGCGACCGGGCCGCGAGGGCTCGGTTTCGAGCCGGTTTCAGAGGGGTCGAACTCCGTGCGCCTCGAGTCCTTTCGGACCCTCGACGGCTTCGAACTCGACCGACTGGCCATCAGCGAGTGACTTGTAACCGTCCATCTCGATCTTCGACCAGTGAACGAACACGTCATTCCCGCCGTCTACGGCGATGAAGCCATAGCCCTTCTCGGCGTTGAACCACTTCACGGTGCCCTGCGTCATGACCTTCTCCTCAAGGCCGTTCGGGTGCAGACCCGCCCGGCGCGGGCCTGGGTCGTCCATACCGCACCCGTCCCCATGAGGAGGCGTTGCGATCGATCCGCGCGTTTCCGTTTCCCACCGCTAATCGGTCGAGCGACTTACGCACGATCATGCCGACCACGCCCGACCATAGCCCAACCCCCAGGCCATTGGGGAGATGGAAAGTCGATCTCATTGAGTCCGAGACCGGTCCAGGCCCTTGAACAGCGGGGAGTTTCCCGCCTGACGAAACAGCTATGACACACAGGGCTTTGACAGATGATCGGACAGCCGAAGTGTGCAGCCGAACTGTGCAGCGGGACGATGCGACCACGCATCGTGAATGAATCGACAGTTTCGTAGCGCTCCGCAGTCGCGGTTGCATCGATGCGCTCGCTGGGACGAACTGTTCATCGGCACAGCAGAAATCGTGTGTGTGCACGGATTCGGGGGACATCGACCGCACGCCGGACAGACCCGCGGTCAGCGCCGCGGTACGAGGACGCTGCCTCTCCCCGGCGGGCACGCCTCAGGTGGCCAACAGGTTGGCGCCCCAGAGCTCGGTCCAGTCGTAGACGTGCAGTCCCTCGTTCGTACGCCAGCGTCGGGGGTCCGTTGCCCGCAACCAGTCGAGCGGTTCGACGCCGCCCGGGGTTCCACCGTCGAGTGCCAGGCGCACCGCGGAGCGCAGGTCCGCGTCGGCCGACGGAGTGCGTGCCGCCGGGTCGACCGACACGAACAACGCCGTGCCCGAACGTGCCACCAGGTCGAGGAACTGGCGGTTCCTGTCCCACGGCGTGTCCGGTGTGCAGGGTACGCAGTCGGCGTCGGCGACGAAGAACCTCTCGTGCTGGGCGAGCCGGAACGCCAAGGAGTTGACGCCCATTCGCCTGGTGCGTTCCCAGGCGCGCCCCGACGTGTCGTCACCGATGCGTTGCACCTCGACCAGACCGGCGGCCAGCTGGCCGACCGTGTTGCAGCCGATCACGACGGCATCGCCAGCGGCTTCGCGGATGACGCGATAGAGCCTGAGCAGAATCTCTGCGTTCGTACGGCTGCGGTCGGCGAAGTGCCAGCCGCCGTCGGTCAGGCTCACGCCCATCGCCGGACCGAAGCGTCCGAACGCGTCGAAGGTCGAGAAGTCATGCTTGACGAGCTCGAATCCCCAGCCCACAAGGCGATTGACGTCCTCGCGGATCGTGTCAAGGTTGGCTTGCAGGGTGAGGTCGAGCGGCTGCTCGCGAGCCGGTCGCGGCCCGGCGCGCAGCCGACCGGGATCGTCGACGGATGACAATGCGGCCGGACGCATCCAGATGCCCGGACGTGCACCCCGCGAAGCGATGTCGGCGGCGAAACCCGCCATGTCGTCGAACAACCCTTCCACACCGGCGGTCCACGGACCGCCGGGGCACACACCGCCAGGGCTCCATCCGGCATCGACCACGCAGTAGGGACGGACCGGATGGCCGTCGGCGTACTCCACGATCGTCTCAGCGTCGCGAAGGATCTGTGCCGGGCCGAAGTCGCGGCCGTACGCGTAGTACCAGTTGTTGCAACCGACGACGGGATCTCTTACTGGTAAGGGATCGTCACACATCGCTGCCGTCAGCCGGCACTGGACCGCGTACGCCGACTCGCCTGGATCCCCGCCGACGGTGACGACGGTCGCCGCGTCGAGAACTCGATCGCCCAGCAGCACGGGCGATCCGCCGCTCCGCACGTCGATCCAGCAGGACACGCCATCGGCGTCGACGGTCCAGGAACAGAAGGCGTTCGGACGAACCCGCACACCCATGCCGGACGTCGTGCCGGTCGCCTGGTCGTGGCCCAACCACGACCACGGCAGTAACCGGTGTGGTTGGAGGGTCCGCCACTGCAGATCGCCGTACGAGCGCTCCCATGCATCACCGAGTACGAGGGTCGACTCGGGGTGTGGCTCACGCCAGCGCAGGACCACCCACGAAAGTTCCCGGCGGGGAGACGCCACCTGGACAGCACGGCCGCCGGTGACGGTCGGAAGACTGACCTCGACCTCCGAGGACGTGAAACGGCCTCCGTCAAGGTGAGCTTGACGGAGGCCGTCACGACGGTCGTGGACGACGAACACCGCGTCCGGAAGCGTCAGGGAAGGCACGTGGACTTCCTTTCCGGAGACTCCGGGAACCGGGTTCAGCAGTCAGCGACGGGAACTCAGCGGCCCCACGAGCGGGCCCCCGCCAGCGAGCGGGCTCTGCTCCCAGCGACGGTGCGGTTCAGCCGCCGGCGACGGCGGGGATCACCGAGACCTGAACGCCTTCCGGTGTCGGGGTTTCCAGGCCGGAAGCGAAGCGCACGTCCTCCTCGCCGACATAGACGTTGACGAACCGGCGCAGCTTCCCGGCGTCGTCGAGCACCCGCGCGCGGATGCCGGGGTACTTCGTCTCCAGGGAGTCGAGCACCTCGCCGAGCGTGGCACCGTCCGCGTCCACCTCGGAAGCGCCGCCGGTGTAGGTGCGCAGGATCGTCGGAACTCGTACCTTCACGCTCATGCGAGCCCTGCCTTCGTGAATGCGTCGTACGTCGGACGGATGGTTGCCGCAGGCCCCACCTTGCCGGCGATGGCGTCCAGGGTCTTCAGTCCGTCGCCGGAGTTGATGATGACGGTCTCCGCGTCAGGGTCGAGTTGCCCGGTGTCGATCAGCTTCTTCAGCGTCGCGACGGTGACGCCGCCGGCGGTCTCGCCGAAGATCCCCTCCGTGCGCGCGAGCAGCGCGATGCCCTCGACCACCTCGTCGTCACTGACGTCCTCGACGACACCGCCCGTGCGTCGGCAGACATCGAGCACGTACGGTCCGTCGGCAGGGTTGCCGATCGCGAGCGACTTGGCGATGGTGTCCGGACGTACCGGCGCCACCACGTCGTGGCCCGCCTTGAACGCCGCCGACACCGGCGCGCAACCGGTCGCCTGCGCGCCGAAGATCTTGTACGGCGCATCCTCGATCAGCCCGAGGTCGACGAACTCCCGCAGTCCCTTGTCGACCTTCACCAGCTGCGCACCGGACGCGATCGGGACGACGACCTGCTGGGGCAGCCGCCAACCGAGCTGTTCGGCGATCTCGAAGCCCAGCGTCTTGGAACCCTCGGCGTAGTAGGGCCGGACGTTGACGTTGACGAACGCCCAGCTCTCTTCCTCACCGGCGATCTCGCTGGCGAGCCGGTTGACGTCGTCGTAGGTGCCTTCGACAGCGACCAGGGTGCCGCCGTAGACGGCGGTCGTGAGGATCTTCTGCTGTTCGAGGTTGTGCGGGACCATGACGACGCTGCGGATGCCCGCCCGGGCAGCGGCCGCGGCGACGGCATTGGCGAGGTTGCCGGTCGACGGGCACGCCAGCACCTGGAAGCCCAGCTCGCGGGCCGCGCTGAGTGCGACCGCCACCACGCGATCCTTGAACGAGTGGGTCGGGTTGGCCGCGTCGTTCTTGATCCACAGGGTCCTGACACCGAGGGCGGCGGCCAGGCGGTCGGCACGGACGAGCGGGGTGAGGCCGGGTTCGGTGTTGGGGAACGACGCGACGTCGGTGGGCACCGGCAGGAGCGCCTGGTAGCGCCAGATGTTGGCCGGCCCCGCGGCGAGGTCGTCGCGGGTGATCTGCGGGTAGTCGTAGGCCACCTCGAGGGGGCCGAAGCATTCGGTACAGGCGTACTGCGCGCCGAGTTCGGTGGTCGCGCCACACTCGCGACATCGCAGACTCGTGGCGTTGCCGAACGCACCGGGGCGGGGGGTCTGCGCGGCGCCCGTCGTGTCGGCGCCGGCGTACGTGGTCGTCATGAGAGGCCTTCCTTCCTCATCTTCCTCAAGCGTCCGAGCCGGCCCAGGGATCTCCTGGTCGGGTCGTCGTGAGCCGGACTTGGCACCGTGTCCGCCGCGGGGCCTCTGATGCACGCGAGACACACGCGTCGGCGGTCGGCCGGTTGCCGGGGCTTCGTCGGGCCGGTCCCTCTGCCCCTCTGGATGAGATTCCTTGTTGAGTTGTTGTCGGCGAGCGTAACTGACCCGTCTCCGAGATCGTCCGGCAGGACCAGTATTCGAGACGGTTGTCCACCATCGGGACGGTGGCGGTCGGTCCCGCGCCGTGAGGAGCCGCAAATGACCACGCTGGGTAGGCGACAGGACCCCCGCCATGCGTCCACGCATGTGTCGGGTTCCGGGGGCCTACCCAGCGTGGTCATTTGCCTGGCGATTCGGCGAAGGTCGCCAAGGGTCGCTAAGCCCGGACCCACCGACGAATTGGGTGGGATGAGAGTGGCGTGGACCTGTTGCGGCATGGCGGCAAGCGTCCCTCGGGTCTTCGACCGGGCGTACACGCCGTCGACGTTGGGGTTCTTCCTGTGTGCGCGGGCTGAATGCGTTGCTGGCTACGGTGATTGCCGCGACCGGCGCGCCGGTGGTCGTGGCGCAGCGGCTGCGCAAGGGCTCGACTGGCTCACCACGCGGCGCGAAGCGGCTGGTCAGCGACGCGCTGAAGACCATCCGTGGCCTGACTGCCGCCAAGCCGCTGGTCCGGGCGGACTGGGCGTTCTTGCGGACGCGGCCTGGGTGCTGTCGGCGGTCCCGCCGGCGCCGATGTGTCGATCGCTGGCTCATCGGACGTCTCACCGGCTGGCGTCGCCCGTCGCCATTGACGAGGCATTCTCGGCGACGGCAAGGAATCTGGCCAAGGTCGGCGACTGGTTGCTCGCCGACCAGGCCAGCGCCATGTCCCATAGTGGAAGGTCGTCCTGGATCGGGCGGTAGACCACCTGACTCGCATCGTGCGGTGGTGTTGGAGAGATGAGAAGCGAGACGCCCAGGTCGGCGGCGACGAGTGCGGGGATGGTCTGCACCTGAGCCTCCTGCACGATCCGCGGGCTGAACCCTGCGGCCAGACAGTAACCGATGATCGTGTCATGGACGATCGGCCCGGAATCTCTGATGAAGAACACGAATGACTCGTCGGCCAGTGCGGCGAGGGGAATACGTTCGTATCCCACGAGCCGGTGGGTCGCCGGCAGGGCTGCCACGAGCGCGTCGCGCGAGATCACCTTCTTCGTCAGCCCGTGCAGCGCCATGACGGGCCGGAGCAGGCCGACATCGAGATGACCGCTGCGTAGGGCCACGCTCTGTTCCAACGTCGTCATCGTGCGGGCGTTGACGACGACGTCCGGATATGCAGCACGGAAGGTACTGACGAGTCGCGGAATCGCATCGTAGGTTGCCGACTGGACGAATCCCAGCCGTAGGGAGCCAACCTCGCCAGCGTGCGCGCGTTTGGCGTCGCGTACGACTTCGTCGCTACGGGCAAGGATCTCGCGGGCCCCGGCGACCACGACCTCGCCAGCCGGAGTCAGGACGAACCGCCTTCGTGCACGCGAAAAGAGAGGGACACCGAGGTCCTTCTCCATGGCGGCGATCTGCCGGCTAAGCGAGGGTTGGGTGACGCCGAGCCGCTCGGCCGCACGACCCACATGCAGCTCATCCGCGACCATCAACAGGGCGCGCAGCTGGCGCTGCGAACTCGATATCATGCGCAAGATGATATGAGAGCACAACGATTTGGGCATTGGACGCATCAATCGCTGGCTCATAGCCTCTCCTGCATGACAACGGTGAAGGCGATACGCCCAATGGACACCAGGAAACTTGGCCCGCTCCAGGTGACCCGGCTCTGCCTCGGCACGATGCTCATGGGCGGCAAGACGCCGCGCGACGAGTCGCACCGGATGCTGGACCGCTACCTCGAGGCCGGCGGCAACTTCCTCGACACCGCGGACGTCTACGGCGACGGGGAGTCCGAGCGCACGCTTGCGCCGTGGCTGGCCTCGCACCGCGACGAGGTCGTCGTGGCCACGAAGGTCCGCATGCCCGTCTCCGACCCGCCCGGGAAGGGCCTCGCCCCTGACCGCGTGCGCGCGGCGTGCGACGCGAGCCTGAGGCGCCTGGGCATCGACGTGATCGACCTCTACCAGGTCCATGCACCGGACCCCGACACGCCGCTCGAGGACTCGCTGGAGGCCCTCGACGGGCTTGTGCGCGCCGGTAAAGTGCGCGCGCTTGGCGCCTCGAACTTCCCGGCGTGGCTGCTCGCCTGGGCGGTCGGGCTGCAGGACCGCAACGGCTGGGCGTCGTTCGTCTCCCTGCAGCCGCAGTACTCGCTCGTGGAGCGCTCGATCGAGGTGGAGGTCCTGCCGTTCTGCCGCGCCGCCGGCATTGGCGTGATTCCGTGGGGGCCGCTAGGGGCCGGCTTCCTGACCGGAAAGTACTCGCGCGACACCGAGCCCCCAGAGGACTCGCGGATGGCCGGCGCGGGCGACAACCTCGAGGAGGCGCGCCACCGCCGCGCGATCGAGCGCAACTTCCGCGTGGTCGATGAGGCGGATGCGATCGCGCGCAACAAGGGTGCGACGATCGCGCAGGTCGCGCTCGCCTGGCTCCTCGGGGTCGAAGGCGTGGTCGCGCCGATCGTTGGCCCCCGCACATTCGAACAGCTCGATGACCTGCTCGGAACGATAGACGTCACGCTCACCGAAGAAGAGCAGGCGCGGCTGGCCGCGCACACGCCACCGCCGGAGATGTACCCCTACCGGATGCTCTCGCAGCAGCTCGGCCTGGGGGAGCTCGCGCAGCTGAAGCGCTAGACCTTAGCCCCGGATCCTCAATTCGTCGGTGGATCCGGGGCTAAGGATCGCCGAACGGCCCGGGCTAGTCGCAGAGTGCGGCGGCCGCGACCTGCTCGGCGGTGGGGTTCAGCGTCCCGTCCTCCGTCATGATCCACGCGTTGGCGCCGACCGCGGCCTGGCGGGATCCGTCCGGGGTGGTGAAGACGGCGCTGTAGTAGCCGAACACCTGGCCGTTGTGGCCCCATGCGACACCGCCCGGCACGCACGGCACCTCCACGGGATAGATGCCGAGCCCGTAGCCGAACTCGCCGACGTTCCTCATCTCGTCGAAGAGCGGCTTCGGCAGCAGTCTCCCGGAGAACAACGCCCGCAGGAACGTCAGCTCGTCTCGCGTCGTGGACACCACGCCACCGGCAGTCCGCAACCAGCTCATGGAGTACGTCGTCGTGTCGTACAACGGCTTGTCCGGCCCGTCCTGCAGGTACCCACGCAGGTGCCGGCCGGCGATCACCGGGTTCGCCACCGGGTAGGACGTGTCCCTCATGCCAAGCGGCCCGAAGATGCGGCGCGCGAACTCGACACCCACCGGCCGGGCCGTGACCTCCTCGATCAGCATGCCGGCGAGGACGTAGTTGGTGTTGGAGTACTCGTGGTGCGTACCAGGGGTTCGGCGCGGCTCGGGGTTGGTGAGGGCGATCCTCACCAGGTCGCGGTAGCTGAAGTAGTGGAAGCGGTTGCGGTCGTAGGACCAGGGTGGGGACGCCAGCATGGTGTCGGTGTGGAACCCGCTGGTGTGCTGCAGGAGGTGGCGTACGGTGATCCGCTCGTCGAGGCCCAGGCCCGGCATCCAGCGGACGACTCGATCGTCCAGACCGATCTTTCCTTCGGCCACGAGTTGGAGGACGACGACGGCGGTCATCGTCTTGGTGATGCTGCCGATGCGGTAGCGGTCGTCGGGGCGGGCCGGCCGGTTGGTGCGACGGTCGGCCACACCGCGCGCGATGGCCGTGGTCGCACCGTCGCCGGTGATGGTGGCGAGGGCGACCCCTGGCGTACCGGTCTCGATCACCTTCTCCGCAAGGCGTTCCAGCCGGGTCGTGGTCGTTTGGACGTGAGCCGCGGCGGTGCGGGCCGGGGCACCTGGACCGGAAGCACTATCCGGATGGGAGGCGGCGGCCGCCTCCGCGGGAGGAGCCGCGTCTTCTGCGGGAGGTGCCGCGGCCTCTGCGGGTAGAGCCGCGGCCTCTGCGGGTGGAGCCGGAGCGCCTGGGGAGGACGCACCAGCGACGATCAAGGGCGGCGCGAGCACGGCGACCAGCAGCCGGCGTACGGACATGATTTCGGGCAGCATGCGTCAAACCCCCAAAGAAACAAGGCTGATTGGTGGTGATCGGCGCCGGACGTAGCGGTCGTCGACGATGGTCGCCGCGACCGGTTCGGCGCTCAGGTGCGACGGTTGAGCACCAGGAGCGAGACGACGTAGGTGACGCCCGCGACGAACCCCAGGAACGCCCAGGGGTCACCGTGACCGCCACGAGCGATGTCGACGACCGCACCGCCCACGATCACGAGGGCGAGAATGTTCAACGTGTGAAGGGCCGCGCGTTGATGGATCTGCACATGCCGTTCCTCGTGCGTGTCGTCGCCAAGGAGTGCGACCGTGTCACTCAGGCGCGACCCGAACACCAGGAAGAGCACGAGCACAACCATGAGAGCGATCATCGCCAGCCCCAGCCAGAGCCGGTCACTCACGATCGCCGCGACACCCATCGCGATGCCCAGGACCAGGCCCAGAACCAAAGCGGGCTTGGAGATTCGCCGACCCGGGCGGCTGCGGCCGCGGTCATTCGTCGTCGACATGGAATACCTCCTCGACCGTACGCCCGAAGAACCGGGCGAGCCGGATCGCCAACGGCAGCGAAGGACTGTAGCGACCGGTCTCGATCGCGTTGACCGTTTGCCTGGAAACCTCGAGCACCTCGCCCAGGTCCCCCTGGGATAGCCCTTTGGCGAGGCGGAGTGCCCTGACGTCGTTCCGCACGCTGTCAAGCATGCTTTACACACTCCCGGGGTGTCAAGCTCGCTTTACAGGACGGCCGGGTACGATCCGGCGCGTGCCCACGCCCGCGCCGCCACCGATGCAGCCGTGGAGCACACCCGCACCGACACAACCTCCCGTGGGACCCGCACGACCGGGTCACCCACCGGCTGATCCACCGAGTCACCCACCGGCTGATCCACCGGGTCCCCCGCCGGCTCAGCCGCCGAGTCTGTCCGAGCCACCAGGACAGGAACCCACCCTCGCACGACCGCGACCCTCATCACCTGACGCCCTCCGGTTGCCCGCCCGCGCGGCTGGTCTGCTCGCCGGTTACTGGGCGCCGATGCTGGTGTGGTTCGTCGCGGGCTACCTCGCACACAACCTGGTCCTGCGCGGATCGGCGTGGCTCGCGCACCGCAACCAGTGGCTGGGTTTCGCCGGCCTGTCGATCGGCGTACTCGTCCTGCTCGCCTCGACGATCATGATGTTCCATGCCGTAAGACCAGGGCTCGTCCCGTTCGGCGGCCGGCGACGCGGTCATGCGGCGGGCGTTCCAGGCGCACTGCCAGCCCAGGAGCCGGCGAAGTCCCGCATGGTCGACGAGATCGCCGAGGCGATTCTTCCGTTCCTGATCTTCTACGGCGCCTGGGGACTCTTCACCGACGAGGTACGCGAGTGGGGGGTGCAGGTTCTCAACCAGGACATCACCGGGGGGATCGGCGTTCTCGGCGTCCTCACTACCGTCACTCCGATCCCGCTCGCGGTCGCGATCGGCAGTTGGGTCATCCGCGCGATTCTCGAGTTCGTCTACAACCGTCGGGGTGGCCGACTGCTGGGCGTCGGCGTGGCGCTGTTCGAGGCGAACTGGATGTTCTTCGCCGTCATCTCGGTCTCCATCGTGATCGGGCAGGGGATCGACTGGTTGACCAGCCGGGTCGTGTGGGTCGATACCCGCGACGCGGTCGGTGCGGTGTTCTCGATGCTGGACGGCTGGCTGCCGGTCTCGCCGTTCGAGTGGATCGGGGCCACGTGGGCGACGTTGACCGACCAGTTCGGCGGCGTCGTGGCCGACGGCGTTCTGCTCCCCCTGCTCTGGCTCATCATCACGGCGGTCGTCTTCGGCGAGGAGATGGAACGCGACGGCAAAGTGATCGCCCGGACCCGCCTCGAAGGCGCGGGGACGCTCTTTGCGCGGTTGCCCGCCCGGGCGCAGGTGGTGTCGGAGCTGTTCACTCGAGAGATCAGGGAGAAGTGGACGCCGGTCGTCGTCGGGTTGCGGTTCGTCCTCGGCGCAGGGGCGGCCTTCTTCCTGACGTTCTGCCTGCTGTACGTCTGTGTCGAGGTGTTCACCGGCTGGGCGTTCATCGGTGTGAAGCATCTCGTCGGGCCGCACCCGTGGGACTGGTGGTGGCCATGGCTCGAACCCTTGCACTTCGCCGAACTGGGACTCCGCGAGGTACTGCGGATCGCGCTGCTCGCGGCCGCGTTCGAGATCTGCCTGGAGCACTCCCGCCGACCTGCCAGCCGCTGATCACTCCCGGCCATCTCCGTCTGCCCCCACCGCCGAGGGTGCCCTGCCGCGATGATCGGGGCGCGCTTCCATGATCATGAAGGGAAAGCGGGCCATAGGTCGACAGAACTTTCATGATCACGAACATGATCACGGGAGAACTCGAGGTAGCGGGGTGCGGCGTCGCGTACGCCGACCCGGAGGCGGAGCCGGGGTACGACGTCCTTGGGTACGACGAACGCCGTGACGACCTGTTGGCGCTTCCCCGCAACGATAGGCATCTGACCGAAGTCACCTTTCGGTGTGTAGCAGCCGGTGGGCAGGTCGGCTGAGCCCGCGAAGTCGGGTACATCCGTCGGCGCCGTCGCCCACACGCGGCCGTCGTCGTCGGTCGCAGAGAAGTCACACGCCTCGATCCGCTTGGCGGCCCGGGCGTCCCGCGGAGTCACCGAGAAGGCGGCGTACAGCACGACGGCCTTACGCGGCAGCTCGACGTCCTCGGCGGGCGGCCCGGGCGCGGTGCTGGTGAGCTTCCAGCGGGCGCCCGCGTAGTCAACGGACTCGTCCGCCGAGGCGGTGACGGCCTCGTGCATCGGACCGCGGACCGCGTCGCGTTCGAGGTGGTACTCCACCCCGACGGCGAGCGGCACCAACGCCAGCAACGCGATCAGATAGGGCGCCTGGCTACGCCGGGTCGCCTGCCCGCTCATCGCCGTACCCCGTCGGTCGCGCACCCTGCTCCAGCGCTCATGGACCGTACTCCACCGGCCCGATGGTCAGTTTCGGTGCCGCGTCGTCGACCAGGGCCCGCGCCGCCTCGGCGTCGAGCCCCAGGTCGACGACCGCCTCGGGTGACAGACGCCCGCCACCACTGATGGTCTCGTTACGACCGATCCGTACGACCGAACCCGCGAGCTGGTCGGGCGGGATCTCGAAGACGATCCGGCCGCGCCGCGGAATGCCCGGCTCGGTGGAGAGGTCCTCGGTCAGCCGGGTCGACAGGTCGCCGCGCTCGGACACGTAGTACTTCGTACCGTCAGCCGCCTCGAGGAAGGTCTCGGCGTGCGCCGTCGCCTGCCAGTCATCGGTCAGGGTCGCGGTGAGGACCACCCAGATCCCGTCGGTCCGGGCCGGTGGACCGGGGCTGAACCCCTGCTCGGCGAGGACACGGGTGAGGCGGACCTTCGACACGGTGACGGTGAACCCGCCCGCGTCGATCAGTTCGCCGACGTCACCGCGGGTGGAGATCGGGCCCATCCGTTGCGTTGAGTCCGGCACCAGCCGGTGTATGCCGACGATCGCGGCCAGCAGCAGGACGCAGGCGGCCACGGCTCCCAGGCGGCGGAGCGTCATCGCGTTGGCTCCGCCACCGGCAGCCGGAGCCGGCCTGCCAGCCGGTCCTCCGTGGCGACCCGCCAACGCGGCGTCTCGTCGATGAACCCGGGTGCGAACTCCAGGTGGTAGACGTCGACCTCGATCCGGTCCGGCCACGGCTGCCTCGCCGGCAGTTCGTAGACGATCCGCACCCGACGTGGCAGTCCGGGGTGCAGCTGCGCGGCCGATCGGTCGAGAGCCAGCACCACACCGGTGCGGTACTTCAGCGAGTCCGGTGAGTCACCGTCGATCGTGAGCCCGCTCGGGAGGCGTACGCGGACCGCGCGGTCGATGTCGGAGTCGAACTGCAGCGATTCCGGCGCGGTCAGCGCGACATCGGCCTCCACGACGAGGTAGCGACCGGAGTCGGCGTACTCCGGGATGCCGGTCGGATCCTTGGTGGCCGCCCAGGCCCGCCGCACGGTGAGGGTGAAGCGACCGGTGTCGACCGGCTCGCCCACCGTCGCGCGCGAGGGCTGCGCGGGTGGTGCCGCCCGCAGCCCGTCCGCGGCGGCGACGGCGACACCGCAGAGCGCGATCTCGCACACCAGCACCAGCCCCAGCAGGACATGTGGACGGGGTCGTCGCGCGGCCGGGCGCTGTCCCGCCGGGCGCTGGTGCCGGGCGGGCGACCGAGGGCCGGGGCTGGACACGAGCAGGGATCCTACGACGGACGGGCCGGCATGCGCGAGAAGATCGAGGAGTGGAGGAGTACGCCGACGACTCGCCCGGCCGGTCCGGTGGATCCGGGACAGGCCAACCTGGGACGCACGAGTCCGCGACCGGCAACCCTGCGACCGGCAACCCTGCGACCGGCAACCCTGCGACCGGCAACCCTGCGACCGGCAAGTCTGGGACCGGCGCCGCAGCGGATCGTGCGGGCGCGCGTCGACGAGCCTGGACGGTGGGACGGGCGCTGCGGGCCGTGGTCCCGTTGGCCAACGCCGTCAACCTCTCCACCCCACTCGGCATCGCCGTCGCGGTCGCCGGCCGCGCCCGGCTGTCGCGTGGACCGCGCGGGCTGCTGCTCGGCACGTCGTACCGCCTCGGCGTCCCTCAGGCGGTCGCGTTCACGGTCGGCAACGTGATTCTGACCCGGCTCAGCAGGGACGATCTCCTCGCTCGACCAGCGCTGCTCGCGCACGAGGAACGCCATACCTGGCAGTACGCCGCGTGCCTCGGGCTGCCGATGATTCCGCTGTACCTCGCCGCGTGCGGGTGGTCGTGGGTACGGTCCCGCGACTTCGCGTCGTCGAACGTGTTCGAACGCCTGGCCGGACTCGCCGACGGCGGCTACCCCGACGCCAGACGTTCGACCGGGCGCGGGCGGGGACGGCCGACCGGGGATGGCACTGGGTGACCTCTTCCGAGGGGTGACCCCTTCCACGGGTGCCCCCTTCCACGGGTGACCTGTTCCAGGGGGAGCCGTGAGTCAGGCGACTCCCGCCGGAGCAGGTCATCTAGGCTCTGGTCGCATGGCGAGCGAAGGAAACACGAACGTGCTGCTCGCCTCCAACCGGGGGCCCGTCTCGTTCATCCACGCCGATGACGGTTCACTCACCTGTCGGGGCGGCGCGGGCGGGCTGGCATCGGCACTCGCCGCGGTCCCATCAGAGGTCGACGCCACCTGGGTATGCGCGGCCCTGTCCGAGGCCGATCGCGCGGCCGCCGCCTCGGCACCCCGTGGCCGGCTCGACCTTGCGGGCTACGACACCGGGACGGTCCCGGTCCGGCTGCTCGACATCGACCCCCACATCTTCGCGCAGGCCTACAACGGCATCGCCAACTCCACCTTGTGGTTCGTCCACCACATGCTCTTCGACATTGCCGACCAGCCGGTGTTCGACGCCACCTTCCGGCAGCAGTGGGCGGCCTACGGCGACTACAACGCGGCGTTCGCCGACGCCCTCGCCGAGGAGGCGGGACCCGGCACGCGGGTTCTCGTGCAGGACTACCACCTGAGCCTCACGCCGGGCCTGTTGCGCGAGCGGAGGCCAGACCTCGCGATCGGCCACTTCTCCCACACACCTTGGGCGCCACCGGACTACTTCCGGTTGCTGCCCGACGACGTCGCCGTCGCCCTGCTGACAGGAGTGCTCGCCGCCGACTATGCGAGCTTTCTCACCGCCCGTTGGGCCGAGGCTTTCCTCTCCTGCTGCGAGGTCGTGCTGGGGGCGAGCGTCGACCGGCGACGCGGCCTGGTCGAACACGCGGGACACCCGACGAAGGTCGGCGTGAACCCGCTCGGCGTCGATGCGGCGAGTTTTCGCGCCCGAGCGGACCAGCCGGACGTACGCGACCGGATGGCGGGCCTGCGGAGCCTGGTCGGTGGGCGGAAGCTGTTGGTCCGCGTCGACCGCGCCGAGCTGAGCAAGAACATCGTCCGCGGGCTGCTCGGCTACCGAGACCTGCTCCGCCGTCATCCGGAATGGCAGGGGCGGGTCGTCCACGTCGCATTGGCGTATCCGAGCCGGCATGATCTCGACAAATACCGGGAATACTCCGCCGCCGTACACCGGGTCGGCAAGGAGATCATCGACGAGTTCGCAAGTCCTGACTGGGACCCGCTCATTCTTTCTGTCGACGATGACTACGCCCGCTCGCTCGCTGCCTATCGAATGGCACACGTCGCCCTTGTCAATCCGCTTCGGGACGGCATGAATCTCGTCGCGAAGGAAATACCGATCGTCTCCGACGACGGCTGCGCCCTTGTGCTCTCACGCGAGGCCGGTGCGGCCGTCGAACTCGGCGAGGACTCCCTGCTCATCAACCCGTTCGACATCCAGGAGACCGCGGACGCGCTGCATGTCGCGCTTTCCATGCGTCCCGCGGAACGCAAGGCGCGGAATTCCCGCCTGGCAATGCGCGCCGGTGCGCATCCTCCAGGTCGCTGGCTGGCCGACCAACTGGCCGAACTCACCAAATATTGATCCACATTAGTTTCCTCGCGCCTACATCACAAAACGGTGAAGTCGTCGATATCCTCGGACTCGTCACATTGACCGTGGATACCATCACCGGGATCTATTGAGCATCCGTACGCATATCGGGGGACCTGGATGCGAGTAATGGAGCGCACGCGAGGTCAGCCGGACTCCCGTGCCGCGACATGGCCGGGCGTGTCGGTCGTCATGGCCATCCGTGCGGGCGAACGCCACCTGCAGGCGACCGTTCGCCAGGTGCTGCGCCAGGACTACCCCGGCCCGCTCGAACTCGTCGTTGTCCTCGGCCCGGCACGCGACCGCACCGAACGGGTCGCGCTCGCGATCGCCGCGACCGACCCGCGCGTCAGACTGGTGGAAGCGCCCGAGGACCGAGCCTCCGGTGCACTCGCCAGTGCGATCCGCGAGGCGACCTACGACGTGATCGTCCGCGTCGACGGGCGCGGCATGCTCGGCCCCGGCTACCTCCGGCGCGCGGTCGAGGTCCTCGAAGGTACCTCGAACGGCGAGCAGCATGGATCGTCGGCCGCGGTGGCGGCCGGACGCGAGTCCGCCTTCGGCGAAGCCGTTGTCCGGGCCATGGCCAGTCGCCTCGGCATCGACCGCGGCGACCGCGACAACGACGGAAGTCGCGGCAGCCGCCGCACCAACGGGCGTACCGGCCCGATGGACACCGTCTATCTCGGCGTCTTCCGGCGAGGCGACCGTACCCGGGACGGCCAGGTCCACCACGCCGGCGGCACGGTCTGGTTCACGCCGGAGATGCGCGTGACCTACCGGCCGCAGCCCACGCCACGCACTCTCGCCCAGCAGTTCTATCTCAACGGACAGTGGCAACACGCACTTCGCCGGCGTTACCCGGGTGCCTTCAAGGGGCGGGCCGTCGCCGCGCCGCTGGCAGCGATCACCTGCCTCCTCGGCCTCGTGGTGTGCGCGGTCGGCCTGCTGGCAATGTCTCCACCGCTCGTCGTCGGTGGGCTCGCCATCCCCGTCCTCTGCCTCATCACCGCTTGCCTGGGCGCGGCATTCGCGGGCCGGGGCCTTTCTGCGGGAGGCAAACTCTGGCTTCCGGTCACGCTCCTCATCACGCATCTGGCGTGGGGGGCCGGATTCCTCACCAGTCCACCGTTTCTGGGCCACCAGGTCGTCGGCCGGTCCGACACCGGAACGGCCGGGGGCGCTCGTATCCGACACCACCTGACGACGCCCACCAACCGGTGAGCAGGACCACCCGCGCTCTGCACGCGAAGGCCAGCAGCAATGAGAAACTCGACCTTCTGGGTCATGGCCGGGCTGGCCGGTGCCATTCTCGGGCCGGCCGGGGCCGCGATCCTCTACTTCGTACCTGATCCCCTTGGGCTCGCGATCGTCAGCGGCCTGATCTGCTTCTTCTGCTTCCTCGCCCTGCCGTGGCTGGTGCTGCCGGCGGCGATGGTCGGCGGTGCGCTCGCCGCCGTCATCACCGGTACGCAGGTCGCGGCGGGGGAGACCTGGATGGTGGCGGCCACCCACATCGGCGCCATCGCCGCGGGCACGGCCGCTCTCACCGCCCGGCGCATCCTCGGAGCGCCGCGCCGCGGTCGGCCGGTACGGACACCGGCCGACAAGCCGATGCTGCTGCTCGTCATCGTCGTCCTGATCGGTGCGCTCCACGGCCTTGCACAGGACTACCGGCCGGCCGACGTGCTGGTCGCGGCCTATCAGGTCGGCATCATCCCGGCGTACTTCTTCCTCGCCACCCACACGCTCACCACCCCGAGGAGGCGCGCGGCCGCGGCCATCACCACGGTCGCCGGTGCCCTCGCGCTCGCGGCGATCTCGCTGGCCGGAGCCAGCACCGGAGCCGACGCTGAAGCCGGTGCTGGCATCGGCACAGCCCGCGCCGGCGGGACGCTCTCCGCCCTCGCGCTCGTCGTGCTCGCCGTGGTCGCGGCGCGCACGTCCGGATGGCGCCGCATCGGTGCGGCCGCTGGGCTGGTCGCGTTCGCGGCGGACGTCGTTCTCTCAGGTACGCAGGCGGTGTGGGTGTCGACCGTGGTCGCGCTGGCGGTCCTGCTGCTGTGGGGGTCCGCACGACTCCGCGTCCGGCTGGCGGTCTGCGCGCTCGCCACCGTCCTGCTCGCCGCCGGCGCCGCGGTCGTCAGCCCGGAGCTCTCCGGCCGGATGTCGACGATGACGGGCGAGCTCACTCAGTCGGCCGGCGCAATCGGTCCCGGGTCCGCCGTGGGCCTGCGCGCCTTCAGAGAAAGTCCGATCATCGGCACGGGGTTCGGGCACAGTACGACCGACAACGCGACTCCCACGTTCACGCCGTCCTCGTCCGGCCCGGTCTACTCCTCCTTCTGGACCACGCTGCTCGCCAACCTCGGCCTGCTCGGGCTGGTCGCGTTGCTGTGGCCGCTGGCGCTCGCCGGCCGTGCCGGGTTCAGGGACCGCAACGGTCTTCCGCTCGCGTTCGCCGCCCTCGCGTGTGGCTTCGCCATCGGCGGCGGTCTCGCGACACCGGCCGGCGGGCACTGGGAGCTCGGCCTGCTGCCGGCCCTCACCTTCCTCGCGGTCGCCGCCGCACCGGCCCAGTACCTGCCCCGGCCGCGACCCGAAGCGTCCCCCGCTCTGCAGGCGACGACCGGCCGGATCTGAACCCCCCGAGAAAAGCGAGACGACATGCATGTGGTGATGGCCATCGTCGGTGGGCGGACCGAACCCTGGGTCGACCTCATCGCCACGCTCGTCACGCGGCCCGACATCGAACTCACCGTCTTCGCCTCCAGGTCGTCTCCGCGAGCGCGGCGTGACCTGAACCTCCTCGCCCGAAAACACCCGCATCTGGCCTTCCACCACGCCCCCACGCTCCTCGGAGGTGCCGCGGGCGACCAACCGGGCGCGGTGGTGCTCCGCCCCGGCGCCGGGCGAGTCCTCAGAACCCTCCGGCCGGACGTCCTTCACATCATCGGCGAAGCCGGCTATCCGGCGACGTTCCAGATCCTCAGGATGCGCAGGAGGTACTGGCCGCACGTGCCGGCCACGTTGTACGCCACGCAGAACGTCCCGCACACCCTGCCCTTCCCGTTCGCGCAGATCGAGCGCCGGACGTACGCCTCGGTGCACTGCGCGTTCCCCATCACCCCGGCGGCCGAGAAGGTTCTTCGCACGCGGGGATACCGGGGCGAGAGCCAGGTCGTGCCCCAGGGCGTCGACACAGAGTTGTTCCGCCCCTATCCGCAGGCGCGGGCAGCCCGCGCGTCGGGACATCCGTTCACCGTCGGGTACGTGGGTTGGCTCGAACGCCACAAGGGAATCCCGGCTCTCATCGAGGCCGCGGAGAAGCTCGACTGCGACCTGGTGGTCGTCGGCCGGGGCAGCCTGACCCCAGCTGTCGAAGCGGCCGCGGCACGCCGCCCCGGCCGGGTCACGTTCCGGCCCAGGATGAACCGTTTCGAGCTGCCACGCCTGATGGCCGACATGGATGTCCTCGCCATGCCGTCGACGGAGACCGTCCGCCGCACCCTCGTGCCGTGGACCGAGGTGCCGGTCAGGGAGCCGTTCGGGCGCGTGCTGGTCGAGGCGATGTCCTGCGGTGTGCCGGTGGTCGGCAGCAACCTCGGCGAGATACCCCACGTGATCGGCCCTGCCGGGCTGACCTTCCGCGCCGGGGACACCGACGCACTGATCGCTCGCCTGGCCGAGATCCGCGACGACGACGCTCTCGCCCGCCGACTCGGTGCGGCCGGGCAGACCCGATCCCAACTCTTCAGCTGGAGCACGGTTTCCGACTCCATGTGCCGCACGTGGCAAGCGCTGGTTGACACCCATGTCGTCCCAGCCCGTACGTACGGCGTCCATCGTTCCAGCGCGGCGACCGCGCAATCACCGACCGCGCAGTCGCCGACCGCGCAGGCGCCGGCAGCTCGCCGAACCCGAGAAAAGGAAGGGCAAAGATAGTGAGTGCACC
This sequence comes from Actinopolymorpha sp. B9G3, assembly GCF_040120725.1. Classification (NCBI taxonomy): domain Bacteria; kingdom Bacillati; phylum Actinomycetota; class Actinomycetes; order Propionibacteriales; family Actinopolymorphaceae; genus Actinopolymorpha; species Actinopolymorpha sp. B9G3. The sequence goes on from NZ_JBEEAB010000011.1 coordinate 225,870, forward strand.
TCTCAGCCTGGGCGCCGCACTGCGGGCCGTCCGGTGGCCCGTCAGCATCCTGGCGCTGTCCATCGGCGGCGGGATCGCCGGCGCGCAGGCCATCACCACCCAGCTCCCACCGACCTTCGAAGCGAAGGCCTCCTCGGTGGTCGCAGGGTACGACGCCGAAGGCATCCCGACGATGGGCGAGACCGGGTCGGTCTCGCCGAGCTCCGCGGCGTCGAACCAACCCGGCGGGACGACGGAAGGTGGCGCCGACGGGGACGCTACGAGACGGGTCGGGTCCCACTACGACCCCGCCCTCGCGCAGGCCATGGTCGCGTCTGTCGCCCGGCTCGCCGAGTCGAGCGAGATCGCGCTGACGACAGCACAGGAGACTCGGCTCCCCCCTGACCTGGTGCTGGGTCACATCAAGGCGAGCTTCGAGCCTGGACTCGCGATCATCACCCTGACCACTGAGGCGACGACCCCGCGCGACGCCGCGACGATGGCGAATGTCGCCGCCGACGCACTGCGCCGAAAGGTCGCGGGCGGCGCTCTGTCCGGCCGGAAGGGCACGCTGTACGCCCAGCCACTCGACCAGGCGACCGTGCCGACCAGTCCCGCGTCACCCAACCAGCTGCTCAACTGGGCCATCGGCGGTCTGCTCGGACTGCTCGCCGGCATCGGCCTGATCTCCCTGCGCCGACGCTTCGACAACCGGCTCCGCAGCTGCGAGCAGATCGAGAACGAACTCGGGCTGCCGATCCTCGCGACGCTGCCACGGGTGGGGCGGAGCGGATTCCGGCACGGTGCCCGCAAGGCGTACAAGCGGCGGGCCATCTCGCGGCCGATCCGTACCGCCATCGCCGCGCTGACCCCGCTCACCGACCCGGCCGGCCGCCGGCTCCTGGTGACGAGCGCGTTCCAGGACGACGGGAAGACGTTCGTGTCGGCACTGCTGTCACTCGGGCTCGCCCAGCAGCACTACCACGTCACCCTGCTCGAGGGTCAGCTCCGGCATCCGCCCCTGGCCCGGCACTTCCCGGGCAGCTCGGCGCACACGGTCCAGCGGCTGCTCGGCGTCGACGACGCGGAGCTCGTGTCGTCCAGCCAGGTCGGGCTCCGGGTCGTGACGTCGGAGCCGACCGAACCCGAGATCAGCCGCGCCCTCCTGCGCAGCCGGCCGTTCGCCCGCCTGATGCACCTGGCCGCCGGGGTGAGCGACGCCGTCGTGATCAACGGTCCTGGCGTTCTCGCGAGCGGTGACATCTCACCACTGTCGACGCACGCCGACGCCGCGATCCTGGTCGTACGGGCCGGCGCCACACACATCTCCGACGCCCGCCGGGCGGTGCAGGTCCTGCGTCGGCTGAACGTCCCGGTCGCCGGTGTCATCGTCACCGACGCCGTCGACACCAGCACGGGGCGGCCGCAGCGGCCCGCGACACCGGAACACGTGGACGTCTCGCTGGCGAACGGACAATCGGCGCCGTTGGCGCTGATGGGTCGCGAGCAGGCGGACGAGGCGTCGAAGGGGTTCGGTGACCGGACCGAGGTCCACGTCCCGCGGAGCCTCCCACCTGGCAGGAGCACCGTGACCACTCCTGAGCCGCCGTACGCCGGCGACTCGACCTACGCAGGAGGGTCGTCGTACGCAGGAGGGTCGTCGTACGCAGGAGGGTCGTCGTACGCAGGAGGGTCGTCGTACGCAGGAGGGTCGTCGTACGCAGGAGGATCGAGCTACGAGGGCGGATCGTCGTACGCAGGGGGCCCGACCTACGGCAGCGCGTCGTACACCGTCAAGCCGCCCTCGGCGATGACCGGCTCGACCACCGCGACCGCACCTGGGCCGTCAGCCGTGGCCTCGACCATGCCCACCCGAGCGCCGAGTCCGGGCGAGCCACAAGACGACGCGGATCCGGACGACTCGATCGACCCGATGGACACGGCGGACGCTCCGGAGGCGGGCACGCCGGCCCGGCAGGCCGAACCAGCGGCACCGGCCAGTCGCCGCTGACGGTCCGTTCGATCGCGGCAGCCACGTCCAGGAATTTCAACCACAGCGTCCAGGAAACGCCACCACAGAAGGAGGAACGAACACAGAACAGCTATCCGAGGCGCGCTGCGAGCGCGTTGAAGTAGCTCACCACGCCGGGCGGGCCGTCGACCACCACGTCGGCCCGCCCGGCGAGTGCTGTCACCTCGGTGGATCCGGAGCACACCAACAGCCCGGCGATTCCCTCGCCCCGCAACTCCTCCACGGCGTCGTATGCCGGAAGGTCACCCAGGTCGTCGCCGGAGTACACCACGCAGGACGCGCCGACCTCCGCCACGAGGGCGCGCAGCGCGACGCCCTTGTCCATGCCCGGCGGTTTCAGCTCCAGCACCATCCGTCCCGGTTGCACGGTGAGTCCGTGTGCCTGGGCGAGTTCGGTGAGGCGGCCGGTGAGCAGGTCGGTGGCCGCCGCCGGATCGGACGTACGCCGGACATGGACGGCGACGGCCCGGCCCTTGTCCTCGATCGCCGTACCCTCCGGCGCACCCCACTCGCGAAGCAGGCCCGGTAGCGCGTCGCGGACCTCGGCGACGCCCGCCGGCACCGGCGGTGCGGTGATCTCGCCGGTCGTCGCGTCCCACCGCTCCGCGCCGTAGTGGCCGACGACGAGCAGACCGCCCAGGTCGGGCGCGTCCGCGAACCCGCCGAGACGTACGACGACCTCCGCCGGCCGGCCGGTCACGATGGCGACCGCGCGGAAGCGGGCGGCGAGGCGGGACAGCAGCGGCACTACCGCGGGATGTGCGTGGGCGGCGTCTGGATCGTCGACGATCGGGGAGAGTACGCCGTCGAAGTCGAACGCCAGCAGCGCCTCACCCGGTCGCTCGAGCAGGCAGTGGAGGCCGGCCTCACCCGCAGGCGTACGCGGGACGAGACGGTCTCCCGGAGATGTCACGGCTTCGCTCTGCGCGCCTGGATCAGACCTCGACGCCGAGCCGGCGCGCCGCCCTGGCGCGCTGTCGGCTGGAACGCAGCCGGCGCAGGCGCTTGACGAGGAGCGGGTCGAACTCGAGTGCGTCGGCACGGTCGATGAGGGCGTTGAGCACCTGGTAGTAGCGGGTCGCCGACATGCCGAACTGGTCGCGGATCGCCTGTTCCTTTGCACCTGCGTACTTCCACCACTGCCGCTCGAAGGTCAGGATCTGCTGGTCGCGGTCGGAGAGGTCATCGCCGGAGGTACGGGACGGGTTGGTGGCAGAAGCCCCGGGACCGAGCATCGGATCCATCGCAGCGTCCATCCCAGGCATCCCTCCTCGTCGAGCAACGGTTCGCCGCCATGGTACGCACGAACCACACGGGTGTCATTCATCGGGCCGGCCAGGCGGGGGCTGTCTCGGACACCGGCGGCACTCGCAATGGCCCACCGTACGCGGCACCATGGGCCGATGTCGCCCGAGCCGCCGTTCTCAGCCGCCTCGTCCGGGTCCACGCCCGAATCCGGGTCCGGGTCCAGGCCCTCTCCTGGATCCACTCGTGGCGAGACCGCGACGGCGGCCGTTGGTGTGGCGGCACTCCTGCGCCGGATCGAGGAGGTCGACCGGTCGGGGCCTACCCTGCGTTCGGTCATCCGTACCAACAACGACGCGGTCACCGAGGCGGCAGTGCTCGACACCGAGGCCGCGGCCGGGCGGCGGCGTGGTCCCCTGCACGGCGTATCCGTCCTGGTCAAGGACAACATCGACACGGCGGGCGCGATGGGTACGACTGCCGGGTCGCTCGCACTCGCCGGTGCCGGCCCGGCCGCTGACGCGCCCCTGGTACGCCGGCTGCGGGACGCCGGGATGGTCGTCCTCGGCAAGACGAACCTCTCGGAATGGGCCAACTTCCGCTCGAGCGGGTCGTCGTCGGGTTGGAGCGCGGTCGGCGGGCTCTGCGTCAACCCGCACGCGCTCGACCGGTCGGCGGGAGGTTCGTCGTCCGGATCCGGTGCGGCCGTGGCGGCGGGCCTTGCACCGATGGCGGTGGGTACGGAGACCGACGGCTCGATCCTCTGCCCCGCGGCCCTGTGTGGCGTCGTCGGCATCAAGCCGACGGCCGGGCTGGTCGACGGCACCGGCATCGTCCCGATCTCGCACAGCCAGGACACGGCCGGCCCGATCGCGCGGACGGTCCGCGACGCCGCTTTGCTGCTCAGCGTCCTCGCATCGGCCGGGAGAACGGGCGGCAGGGGCGACGGCCGCGGTCCTGGCAACGGTGGTCCCGCAGGCGATCCTCCGGTGCCGGGACGGCGGGCGTACGACGACTATCAGGCGTACTGCCGGTCCGACGGACTGCGCGGCGCCCGGATCGGCCTGCCGCGACACGGACTGTGGGGCTACAGCGCACGCGCCGACGCGCTCGCCGAGGAGGCCGTCCGGGTACTCGCCGCGCAGGGCGCCACCATCGTCGACCCGGCGAATCTGCCGAGCTTGGACGAACTCGCCATGAGTGAGGCGGAGATGACCGTTCTCGCCACCGAGTTCAAGGTGGGCGTCGAGGCCTATCTCGCCACCCGCGGTGTCCACGCTCCCGACGGACGAGGCCCGGCTGATGGGGCCAGCGGGGTTGCGGAGGCCAGCGGGGTTGCCGAGGCCAGCGGGGTTGCCGGCTCGGACGGTCTACGTGTGCCGAGGACGCTGGCCGACCTGATGGCGTTCAACGACGCGCACGCCGACGTCGAGCTCGCGCACTTCGGCCAGGACCGCTTCGAGGACGCCTTGCGTACCGGCGGCCTCGACGATCCCGCCTACCGCGAGGCGCTGGAGACCTGCCGCAGGCTCGGGCGTACCGAAGGAATCGACGCCGCACTTCGCACCCACGATCTCGACGCCCTTGTGGCGCCGACCTACCCACCGGCGTGGAAGATCGACCTGGTTAACGGCGACCACGTGTCGGGCAGCTGCACGCAGGTAGCTGCCGTCGCCGGCTACCCGGTGATCACCGTGCCCTCCGGCGCGGCGGACGGCCTGCCGGTCGGGCTCGCATTCATCGGAACGGCGTGGAGCGAGCCGACGCTCATCCGCCTGGCGTACGCATTCGAGCAGGCACTCGACTTCTCCCTGACGCCAGCATTCCGCCCACCCCAGACCGGGTGATCCAGCGCCGTGGCTCAGTCCGCGATGTAGGTGCCTCGTCGAGGCTCGACCTCGACAATCCCCTCCTGCACCAGGAGAGCCACGCTCTTGCGGACTGTCGACCGTGCAAGACCGTACTGCTGCATCAGCTGGCTTTCTGACGCCATCGGCCGGCCTGGCTGCCAGTCACCCCGCGCGATCCTCGCCTTGAGGATCTCCGCCAACTGCCGGTATGGGGCTAGCCGTCCTTCGTGATCGATCTCGTTATCGGGCCCCAGCATGTCGCCCGACGCTACGTGTCTGTGCACGTCGGACCGCTTCCCCACACGTATGCGCTGGTATGCGCTCGAGTGCGCTATAGTGCGCTGCGAGCGGCCCGATCCTGGCGATGGTCGCCCCGCCGGAGGCGAGGATCGGGCCCTCCACACCACCGGCATCCCCCGACCCGCCGCCTCCCCACGCCATCGACCCGGCCTTTCGCGGCACCGACCCGGCCCTTCGCGGCCACTCCGGCAGCAGGCAGACGCCCCACCACCGGCAGCGGACAAGAGACGCCTCACCAGAGGAGGACCCGCGTGAGCGAGCGTGACCCCATCGACTCGGGCATCGTGGACTGGATCTTCGACGACCTGGTCCGCGCGAGATTCCCCCGACTGACGGATCAGGACCTCGGCATCCTGGCGAGGATCCTCGCGCGACCGTGCCCGTCCTGCCAGGCCACTGCCGGCAGATGGTGCCGTACGCCGTCCGGCCACGAGATCCAGGACATGGACCGCCAACATCTCAGCCGACGGGACCTGCGTTCCGGCACGTCGTAGGCCTCTCGTCGCTCATGACCGTGCACACTCTGCGGCCCTGGCATGCCGAATCGGCGCCTACGCATGCGACTGCCTCGTGGGAACCGAACACGGCGGCCGGCTACGCGTGAGTAGGTTATGCACAGGTCGGGCATCGGAGGCAGCCCAGGTGTTGGGTGTGCCTGGACCAAGCACACCCAACACCCGGGCGCCCGACCCCCCAGGGCGGCCCCTGCCGAAAGCGCCCCTCCACGTCCAGGTGGTTCGCTCAGGCGGGGGCCGTTCTCATTGGTCCGGGACGGCCGAATCTCCAGCGTGTCCGGACCTGATTGCGTTCAGTCCGGACGGCACCGGAAGAGCAAGGAGACGCCTGGTATCTGACCGCTGGCCGCCCCTGCCGTTCCCGTTGGCGCTTCCGTTCCCGGTGCGACGCCCGTTGGCGCCTCCGTTCACAGCGGCGCTCCCGTTCCCGGTGGCGCTCCCGCTTCCGTTCACGGCGCCGTTCAGTGTCACGTTCACGTCGGGATTCCCCTTGCCCGCAACAGGATCCGCTGCACGTCGGGAAGGCGGGGAGGGCGCGGACATCGCGGCGAGTGCGGCGACATCGCCGCCTCCCCGGACGATGCCCGAGGCGACGGCGGACAGCTTGAGGCGGCGCGGGCGGGCGAACGCCCGCATCTGTTCGAACGCCTTGTCGACATCCACGCCACACCGTTCGGCCAGTATCCCCTTCGCCTGCTCGATGATCACGCGGCTGTCCAGCGCGCCCTGCAGCTGAGCGACGAGCACGTCCTGTTGCTGGCGCACGCGGTGCTGGACCAGCCCGATCGTCGCGGCGTCGGCGAGTGCCTGCGCGATCGCCACCTGGTCCGAAGGAAGGGCACCCGGTCGCACGCGGTAAACGCAGACCGCGCCGACGACCTGCGTGCGCAGCCGCATCGGGAAGGCGTGGACGGCCGCGTACCCGAGCCGGATCGCGGCCGGAACGAACCGCGGCCAGAGCCGTCCCGCCGTCCTCAGGTCGCTGACGTACGCCTGTTCGCCGGTCCTGACAGCCTGCCGGGCGGGACCTTCGTACCGGTGGGAGGCGGGTAGCTCGCCGCGGGCGCCGAACGCACCGGCCATAGCCGGTGCCAGGAGGCTGTCAGCGTCGTCGCCGAGGAGGACCTCCGCGGCATCGATGTCGAGAAGGTCGACATGGTGGCGGCAGAACTCTTGCAGGTAGGTGGTTTCGTCGAAGTCGGCGGTGAGAGTGTCCGCGAGCTGGATGAACGCACGCGCCAGTCCCTGTCCTCGGTGATCCATGGCGGTTGTTCCTAGCGTCGTCGGAGCCAGTCAGTAGAAGCTAGGAGACAACGGCTCGGCGCACGAGCCTCAGATGGTCCGATGGACCCCCCCCCAAATGGGTCGGATCCGGCAGAATAGTGGGTCAGGTCCGGCTCGAGTCGAGGATCTGATCAGCGGTGGGGCGGCCGGTCACGACGGACGCCGCGCGGCCAACAGCCCGGTCCTGGTGGCCACGACGACGGTCTCCAGCTGGCTGTGTGCCCCGACCTTGGTCATGACGTTCTTGACATGCCCACGTACCGTGTGGACGCTCAGGACGAGTCGCCCGGCGATCGCCCGCGGATCGAGACCTTCCGCCATCAGCGCCAGGACTTCCTGCTCGCGCGCCGTGAGTCCCGCCCAGTTGTCCACCGGCTGGCCGGACCGCCTCCCGCCGGAGGACTCCGCCTCCACGAGCGCCGCCAGCGTGCTGGCCTCGACCAGGATCTTCTCGCCGACGGGTGTACGAATCGCCGCCAGGATGTCAGCGAACGAACTGTCCTTCGCCAGGAATCCGGCCGCCCCCGCCGCCGCGGCGGCCGTCAGGAGGTCGACGGTGGCGTCCGCGGTGAGGATGAGCACCCGTGTCGTTGGGTGGATGGCCTTGATCTTCCAGGTGCCCTCGATGCCGTCGGCGCCGGGCAGATGGATGTCCATGAGAACAACGTCCGGCACCTTCTTGGTCGCAAGCTGGATGGCCTGCTCCACCGTCCCGACGGCGCCGACGCACTCCAGGTCGGGCTGGACGTCGATCGCGACCTCCAGCGCACCGGCCAGGGCGCGTTCGTCCTCGACCACGAGTACGTGGATCATCGCGGGACCCCCCTTGTCCTCGTCCTGACGTCATCCGCTGAGCAGCACATGGAAGCTGGCACCACCGCCCGGCCGTTCCTCGACCCGCGCGTAGCCACCATGCAGCTGGGCGAAGCGCCGGACGAGTGCGAGACCCACACCGAGACCGCTCGTATGGTTGCGTGGCTGGCCGCGCTGGAACAGATCGAACACGCTCGACCGGCGATCGACCGGAACCCCCGGTCCGTCGTCCTCGACCACCAGCAGCACTCCGTCGGGTTCCCGCCGGCAGCGTACCCAGATCGTCGTTCCGGACGGCGTGTGCTGGACGGCGTTACGGACCAGGTTGGTGATGATGCGTTCGATGATGGCGGCATCGACGTTGGCGACGGCCGCGGAGAGGTCGAGTTGGACGGGATGATCCTTCGCGTCCACCGTGCTCGCCGCTCGCTTCACGATCACGCCCACGTCGACTCCGCCGCGTTGGGCGGGCGTTGCCGCATCCTCGATGCGTTGGTAGTCGAGCAGGTCCCGCAGCATCGCCCCGGTGTCGCGGGCTGACGTCTCGAGCTGCGCGACCACCCGGTCGCGTTCCTGGGTGTCGAGTTCCTGGGTACGCAGGAGTTCCGCCAGGCCGACGATCGCCGCGATGGGCGCCTGCAGGTCGTGCGACACGTCGAGCAGGAACGCACGACGCATCGCGTCGACCCTCCGCAGCTGCTCCGCTGCCGCCTTCTCCTTCGCGTTGGCGGACACGAGCAGCTCCCGGGCGTGCTCTGCGGCAGACACGTCGTGCAGGAGCCACAGCAGCCAGTTGGTGGCGACGACGGCACACCGCAACTCGCCGCGGAACGCCGCGGCCGGATCTCCCACGAGAGTGACGGTGAGCGGTTCGGCGCGCTGAGCGGTGGGGTCCCGGAGCATCCGCTGGAACGCGTGCCGCACGGGCGGGGCCAGCCGCAGCGCCAGCGTCATGGAACGTGCGCCGGCCAGGTCGAGCTGGAAGAGCTGCTTCGCCCGGCGGTTGAGCTCGAGGATCATTCCTGCCCTGTCCGTCACCACCATGGCGTCGGGTGCGACGTCGAACAGATGCTGCCAGCGCTCCCGTTCCTCGGCGAGCTCCGTCTGCTGCGCGGCGAGTTCGTTGGCCTGCTGGGCAAGCTGTTCCGTGGCCGCGCTGAGCTCCTCCAGCGCGGTCTCCAGATCCGCCGACGCCTCCTGGACAACCACGTCATCCGGCAACCGCCGACGAATCTCCCACATCCGTTGGGAGAGCCGCGAACGCCAGGCATGCGCATCCGTGTCGCTCACTGCGACCTCGCCGCCAGGAGGAGGATCACCCCGCTGGTCCGGTCGCTGAGTGGGCTGCAGGTCACCTCACAAGTGATCGGCTGGCCACGGCGGTTGACGGCCTCCAGCTCGATGCGCTCGCGAGCGGAGCCGTCGAGGCAGGCGCGAACCGGATGGCGGAGCGCGCCCGTCGGCAGACCGAGATCGAGGCTGAAGAACGACTCGCCGAGTACCTCGTCGCTGCGGACGCCCCAAAGCTCCTCGCAGACCAGGTTCCAGGTGCGCACGCGCAGGTCGCCATCGAGCACGACCACACCGACCGGGACATTGGAGAGCACACCGCCGAGGTAGCTGTTGACCTCGTCCAACTCCGTCGAACGGATCCGCAGCTCCTCGTTCATCGTCTCGAGTTCTTCGTTGGTGGACTGCAGCTCTTCGTTCGTGGTCTCGAGTTCCTCGTTGGTGGACTGCAGCTCCTCGTTGGTCGTCTCGAGTTCTTCGTTGGTGGACTGGAGTTCCTCGTTGGTCGTCTCGAGTTCTTCGTTGGTGGACTGCAGCTCCTCGTAGGCGGTTTCAAGCTCCTCGCGCGAGGTCTTGACCTCCTGCTGGAGCCGCACGAAGGCCGTCGCGTCCACGAACGTCACCGCGCTACCGATGACCTGTCCGTCGGGAGCCACGATCGGGTTGACGCGCACGTCGAGGTACTGCAGCTCGTGAGGGCCGAGCGAGCGTTCGACGGCGTTCTTGCGGACGACGCGCCGCTCGGACTGGGCCTGCTCGATGAGCGACCGCAACTCCGCGGGCCGGTAGGACACCTCCAGGTCGCGCAACGGCCGACCCTCGTCCCGCTCGGTCAGACCGAACATCACCCGCGCCTGGGAGTTGATCAGCACAGTGGAGCCGGAGACGTCGACGACCAGCCGTGCCGTCGGGTCGGTCTCGAGGGTCAGATCACGGAGCTGACGGCTGCGGAGAGCCTCGCTGGAAAGGCCCCGCGTCACCTCGAGTGGCGTGAGGGGTCCGGTCATGACATGACTTCCAGGACGGCACCGGAAGATCCGGTATGGCATGTTCATCGGGACGAAACGGGAGCCGTTGGTCATCAGCATCTCGGCCTTGCCGAGGAACAGCACGCCGCTGTCGCGGAGGGCGAAGTGCAGGCGCCTCATCAGCTGGTTCTGCGCCTCGGCGTTGAAGTACATCAACGTGTTGCGGCACGCCAGCAGGTGCAGGCGGGAGATCGGGGCGTCGCTGATCAGGTCGAGTCGGCCGAAGATCACCCGGCGTCGAAGGTCAGGACGGAACGCCATGCCGTGACCGTTGGGCTCGAAGTACTTCTGCTGCAGCGGTTCGGGCACCGCCTCCATCGACCTGGCCGAGAACACTCCCCGGCGAGCAGTGGCCAGGGCGTTGTCGTCGATGTCCGTGGCATAGATCTTGACCCGTTCGCTGAACGCCTCGACCCCCATCGCCTCGGCGAAGGTCATGGCGAGGGAGTACGCCTCCTCGCCGGACGAACAGCCCGCGCTCCAGACCCGCACCTCGTCGGGTCCGGCCGCCTCCAGGACCGACGGAACGACGTCGGCACGGAGGTAGTCCCACGCGTCGAGGTCGCGGAAGAACGACGTCACATTGATGAGCACCGTGTTGAACAGCTGGGTGAACTCGTCGGCGTCGGCCTCGAGGAGGTCGCGGTAGTCCGCGAAGGACGTCTTGTCGACGTCCTGCATCCGCTTGCGGATGCGCCGGCCCAGCGTCGACGGTTTGTACGTACTGAAGTCGAATCCGCGCAGGTCCCGGATGAACTCGAGCAGCTCCGTGAGTTCCTTGTCGGTCTCCGTCATCGGTGGTCCTCAGTCTCGAACAGGCGCTGGATGACGGGCCCGATCTCGGCCAACGTGAGGACGAAGTCGGCTGCGTTGGTCTCCATGGCCGCACGCGGCATTCCGGTGAACTCCGCGTCGTCGGGATCTTGCACGATAACGGTACCGTTGCGGTCCTTCACCGCCCGGACGCCCATGGCACCGTCGGTGCCGCTCCCGGTGAGGACCACGGCGACGGCACGGTCGGCAAAGCTGGCGGCCACCGACTCGAACAGCAGATCTGCGGACGGGCGGACGAAGTGGACCAGCTCGGTCTCGGTCAACGACAACACCCCGCCGCGCCCTACCAGCAGATGGCGGTTGGGCGGTGCGACGTAGGCGACGCCGGGGAGGATCTGCTCGCGATCCTCGGCCAGCTTCACCTTGAGCGAAGTCTTGCGGGACAGAACGCTCGGGAGAATGGTCTCGTGGCGCGGATCCAGGTGCTGGACCAGCAGCACCGGCGCGGGAAAGCCCCCGGTGAACGAGCTGAGAACCGCCCGCAGGGCGCTGATGCCACCAGCCGAGGACGCGATCGCCAGGATGGCGTACGCGGGGGCGCCAAGCTGGTCTCCCTGACCCGGGGACGACATCTGCTCATCCCGGCGAACAGGGAGTGAACCGGGACATACCCCATGGCGTACACACGTGAACCGTCGCCGCCGCGTCGACGGGTGAGACGAAACGGGCGCACGTCACACCATTCACATGCTCATGGTACGCCGTGTCCCCGCGGCGGCATGGCGGTTGCCACCGCGGTCGGGCACTACTCCGCGCAGAGGCAGAACGGATGGCCTACCGGGTCGAGGTACACCCGGAACGTCGTGCCTGGCTGGACCTCCGCCTTGCGTGCGCCCAACGCCAGAACCCGCCGCTCCCCCTCGTCGAGGTCGGGAACGTAGACGTCGAGATGCGCCTGCTGGGGACGTTCGGCACCGGGCCACACCGGAGGCGTCCACTCCTCCGCTCGCTGGAACGCCACGGAAACGTTCCCTCCGTTGTGGAGTGTCACCCAGTCGTCGTCCCCCTTGGGTTCACCGCCCACAACACCTCGGTAGAACTCGGCCAGGACCCGCGGCTCGGGGCAGTCGATGGCGACCACTCCGAGCCTGCCGACAGCTGTCGTGCTCATCTGAGAAGCACCTCCGGTGAGTGTGCGGGAGAGTCCCGCGCGAAACCTGCGTACTGATTATGGCGGTTACGCATGGCCCACGCAAACCGGTATCGGGCGTTTGCCGGTGTCACGCCGGACCGGTACCGGACGCTTGGTACCAAGTCTTGAAGGCTCCCCCCGGGCCGCACTCCCCCGGCAAGTAGCGTCGTACGTCAGTTGACCCCGGGCCTCACACCTGGCCTGGCACCAGCCGCGACGACGGGAGGGACACCGCATGCACCCGCGGATCCGCTGGGGCATCATCGCGACGGGCAACATCGCCGGGCAGTTCGCCAGAGACCTCGCACTCCTGCCCGACCACGAGGTCGTCGCGGTCGGCTCCCGGAGCCTCGCCCGCGCCCAGGCCTACGCCGAGGAGTTCGGTGTCCGCCGGGCCTACGGGTCCTACACCGATCTCGTGTCCGACCTCGACGTCGACGTCGTCTACGTCGCGACCCCGCACTCGGACCACCTGGCCACCGCCCGCCTCGCGCTGGAGGCCGGCAAGGCCGTGCTCTGCGAGAAGGCGCTCACCGCCAACGCGCGTGAGGCCCGCGAACTCGTCTCCCTCGCGCAGGAGAAGCGGCTGTTCTTCATGGAAGCGATGTGGATGCGCTGCAACCCACTCCACCTCCAGCTGCGCGACCTCATCGCCGGCGGCGCCATCGGCCAACCGCAGACACTCCACGCCAGCATGGGATTCCTCGCCGAGTACGACCCCGAGGGCCGGCTCTTCGCCCCCGAACTCGCGGGCGGGGCCCTCCTCGACATCGGCGTCTACCCCGTCAGCCTCGCCCACCACCTGCTCGGGCCGCCCGCGACCGTCCGGGCCACCGCCACCCTCGCGCCCACCGGCGTCGACGCCAGCGTCGGCATGGTGTTCGGCTACGCCAGCGGCGTGGTCGCCACCCTCACCGGCTCCATTGCCGGCATCCTGCCCAACGACGCTGCGATCGGCGGGACCGAGGGGTGGATCGACATCCCCCGCAACTTCCACGACACCACGTCCCTGACCGTGCACCGGGAAGGAAAGGACCCTGAGACCTACGCGGTGGAGAAGCACGGCATCGGCTACACCTACGAAGCCATCGAGGTCGCCCGCTGCCTGCGGGAGGGCCTGGTCGAGAGTCCACTCGTCTCGTGGGCGGACAGCCTGGCCGTCATGGACGTCCTCGACGGAGTGCGGGAGCAGATCGGTGTCCAGTACCCGAACGACGTCCATTCCGACGACGAGACACCACCCTGAGGCGGACCCCACGCCTCACCCGGCCCGCGGATGCGATTTTCGCCGAAGGCGCGTCTGACGTGCGACGTTGCCGCAACGAAACTCCGCACACGTAGGGTCAAGTAGGAGTTCTGGCACCGACCGAGGGGGTTGAGTCCCTGTGCCCGCCACCGTGAGCACCAACGGCCCGGCCATGCCGTCCACACCCGCTTCACGCCCGATCGACCCAGGTCCGTCCTCGATGTCACACTCACCACGTACGCCGGAAAACTCCGAAGGACCCGGGTCCGCCGCTCCCGCCGACGCCACCGGGTCGACCACACCGGTCGCGCAGTCCCCCACGGCACCGGCACAGCGCAGCAATCCGGCGGCGCCCCCCGCGCCGGCCGGTGCGGACACGGCGGCCAGCTCCCAGCCGCACCCGCAGGCCGCGAAGTCCTCGGCACGGGCCGCGTTCGTCGTCGTCGCCAACCGGCTCCCGGTCGACCGGGTGGAGGAACCGGACGGCAGTGCCTCGTGGCGCCGCAGCCCCGGCGGACTTGTCACCGCGCTCGACCCGGTGATGCGGGCCAACAAGGGAGCCTGGATCGGCTGGGCCGGCGCGACCGGCGAGGCGCCGGAACCCTTCGACGAGGCCGGCATGCACCTCGTTTCCGTGCCGCTGTCGGCGAAGGAGGTCGAGGAGTACTACGAAGGCTTCTCCAACGCCACTCTCTGGCCGCTCTACCACGACGTCATCGCACCGCCTGCCTACCGGCGGGAGTGGTGGGAGGCCTACGTCAAGGTCAACCAGCGGTTCGCCGAGGCGGCCGCCCGCGTCGCCGGTCAGGGCGCGCTGGTGTGGATCCACGACTACCAACTGCAGCTGGTGCCCGAGATGCTGCGGGAGCTGCGGCCCGACCTGCGGATCGGCTACTTCCTGCACATCCCGTTCCCCCCGGTCGAGCTGTACGCGCGGCTGCCCTGGCGCCAGCAGATCCTGCGCGGCCTGCTGGGCGCGGACCTGATCGGCTTCCAGCGTCCCGGTGCGGCGTCGAACTTCCTGCGCCTCACCCGCCGCCTGCTCGGCTACCAGACCCAACGCGACCGGGCGTTCCTCCCCGACGGCCGGGTCGTACGGGCCCGTTCGTTCCCGATCTCGATCGACGTCGGTGAGCTGGAGGAGATCGCCCGGCGTCCCGAGACCGAGCGGCGGGCGTGGGAGATCCGCGAGGAGATCGGCGCCCCGAACAAGATCCTGCTCGGCATCGACCGGCTCGACTACACCAAGGGCATCGGCGAACGCATCCATGCGTTCACCGAACTGCTGGCCGACGGAACGCTGACGCCGGACGAGGCGACGTTCATCCAGGTGGCCACGCCGAGCCGGGAACGGGTGGAGCAGTACCAGCTGCTGCGCGACGACGTCGAGCTCATGGTCGGCCGGGTCAACGGCGTGCACGGCCGGATCGGTCGGCCCGCGGTCACCTACCTGCACTCGTCGCACGAACGAGCCGAGCTGGTCGCGCTTTTCCGCGCCGCCGACGTCATGGTGGTGACGCCGTTGCGGGACGGCATGAACCTCGTCGCCAAGGAGTACGTCGCCTGCCGCTACGACCACACCGGGGTCATGGTGCTGAGCGAGTTCGCGGGCGCCGCGGACGAGTTCCGCCAGGCCCTCCTGGTCAATCCGTACGACGTCGACGGGCTCAAACGCCGGCTGCTCGAGGCGATCCGGCTCGAGCCTCGGGAGGCGACCCGCAAGATGCGGTCGATGCGCCGCCACCTGGCCGAGCACGACGTCGACCGGTGGGCCAGCTCCTTCCTCAACGAGCTGGGTGGAACCCAGCGCACATGAGCGACTCGGTCGGGACATCGCGGATGGTGCCTCCTTCAGGTTTCACGGCGAAGCGGGGGCCCCGGATGAGTGCAGCGGGAAGGATCCTCGCCCTCGACCTCGGCTCGTCCGGAGTGCGTGCGGTCGTCTATGACGAGCGCGCCGAACCGGTGCCGGACGCGCGGGCGCGGCGACCCCTCGAGCCGGAACAGGACGACGACGGCCGCGCCGAACTCGATCCCAAGGCCTACCTCGACGGACTCGTCGCCTGCGTCGACGAGCTGTCCGACGCGGGCGCACTGGACGGCGTGAGCCGGGTCGCCGGTGCGTCGCAGTGGCACTCGGTGCTCGCCCTCGGCCCCGACCGGGAGCCGCGCTCGGCCGTCCTGACCTGGCTCGACACCCGCGCGCACGCCGTGGAACCGCGGCTACCGGCCGACGTTGACGCGTTCCACGAGCGCACCGGCACCTGGGTCCATCCGCTGTACTGGACGACCAAGGTGCCGTTCCTGCGTACCCTCGACGACCTGACGGGCGCCCGGTTCGTCGGCCTGCCTGACTACGTGCTCGGCGTACTCCTCGGCGACGTCACCACCTCCGTCTCCGTGGCGTCGGGCACCGGCCTGCTCGACCTCGCCAAGATGCGTTGGGACGACGAGGCCCTCGCGCTCGCGGGGCTCTCGGCCGCCGAGGTTCCCGAGATCGACGACACCCCTCGTCAGCTCGCGGAGCCGTGGCGGTCGCGTTGGCCCGCACTCGCCGACGCGGAATGGCACGCCGTGCTCGGCGACGGTGCGGCGTCCAACCTGGGCAGCGGGTGCGCCACCGACGACGCCGTCGCCGTCACGGTCGGCACGTCGGCTGCCCTCCGGGTCGTGCACGGCCCCGACGCCCCGCCACCGCCGCCGACGGTCTGGCGTTACCGCGTCGACGCGTCCCGGCTGGTCAGCGGCATCGCGTTCTCCGGAGGCGGAGTCCTGCGCGCCTGGGCGGTCCGCATGCTCGGGCTCGAATCCGACGCCGAGCCGAGCCGGCCACCCGGAACGTCCGGCCTGGTGTCGGTTCCGCTGCACGCGGGAAGCCGGCCGCCGGGCACGGCGCCACCCGGCTCGGGCCTGGTCGCGGGGCTATCGCTCGACACCTCCGCCGACGAGTTCCTCGCCGCGACGCTGGAAGGCGTGGCCCTGGAGGCCGCCCGAGCGTTGGAGGTGTTGGAGCTGGATCTTTTCGAGCTGGCGTCCGGGGCGCGCCTCGACGTCGTCCTCGGTGGTGGCGCGGTGCACGCCTCGGCGTGGTTCCGGCGCGCGCTCGCCGCGACCTTCGACCGGCCCGTACGGCTCGCCGGCGATCCGGAGGTGGGTGCCCGTGGTGCGGCAGCGTGGGCGGGCGGATTCGATCTCGACCGACCGACCGAGACGGTCGAGCCGACGCCTGAGGACGTCGTACGGATGGCCGCGCTCCGCACGCGGTACTCGAAGTGGCGTGAGGTCGTGCATGAGCGAGCTCTTTGACGCTGTGACCCGTTCGTAGTTCAGGGTCCGTTCCCGCGCCACCGTCCGAGCAGGCAAGATGATGCTCCGAAGCGGAAGGAGCACCAAGAGTGACACGACCAGTCGAGCGGAAGCCCGACGCGGGCGTCGGCAACGGGCAGAGCGGTCTGCACACCCGTTCCGACGCACGCTTCGATGCTCTGCGCGATCTGGTCGCCAGTGGCGTGGTGCTGGTGGACTTCTGCGGCACCATCACCGCTGTCAACGCGGCGGCCGAAGCCATCCTGCACTGGAAGTCCGACGATCTGGTCGGACACGATGCCATCGACATCGCCGTGATGCCGCGCTACCACCTGTCCGCACGCGAACGGCTAGCGCTCATTCGTACGGACGGCTCCTGGGAAGGCAGCGTGCCGCTGCGCCGGAGCAACGGCGACACCCTCCGGTGCGCGGTCCGCGCGCGGGTGGTGAACCAGCCCACGGTCCACGCGACCGGCCGGGCCACCGAGGAAGCGGCCGCGGTCGGCGGCGTGGTGCTCGTCGTCTTCGCGCCGCTCGCCAGCCAACCCGCCGGAGAGGCCGAGCGCGCCGCGCTGCTGAGGGCGGAGCGGGCCGCCCGGTCAGAACTCGAGCACGTCCGTGACCGACTCGCGTTCGTCGCCAGCGCCGGCAGCCGGCTCGCCTCGTCGCTCGACGTGGGGATGACCTACGAAACGGTCGGCGCGCTCGCCGTACCCCGCTTCGGCCAGCTCTGCGTCATCGACCTCTGGGACGGGCGCCGGCTCGACCGGGCGTTCGTCCACGACGCCGACGCCGACGCCGACCCGTCCCGCCAGTCGCTGGTCGAGGAGGTCCGCAAGCTGGGTGGGTCCCAGCTGGAGGACCATCCCGGGATCCGGGCCGCGCTCACCGCGCGACCGGTCGTCGTCCAGGCCACCACGCCCGACGTGGTCGCCTCGATGTACGACGACCCCCACGCGCAGGACGTCATCGTGCGTACCACGAAGGGGCAGGGACTCGTGACGGTGCCGCTGATCACCCGCGGCCGAGTGATCGGCGTGCTGACCCTCTTCGGCCCTGGGCGTGCCTACGGACGCAAGCTCGGAGCGGGCGAGGACCTCCCGCTCATCGAACAGGTGGCGACGCGGGCGGCGCAGAGCATCGAGAACGCACGGCTCTTCAACGCCGAACGACGCCTCGCCCGCAACCTGCAGGAGAGCGAACGCCGGCAGCGCCGGGCCGCCCTGACCCTGCAGCGGAGCCTGCTCCCGGCGTGGCCGCACCATCCGGGAGAGGTCGACGTCGCGACGCGGTACTTTCCGGGTACGGAGGAGACCGAGGTCGGCGGCGACTGGTACGACGTGATCCCACTGTCCGCCGGGCGCACCGCGCTGGTGATCGGCGACGTCATGGGACGCGGGCTCCGGGCCGCCACGTTGATGGGGCAGGTACGCACCGCCGTCCGCGCCTACGGCCGGCTGGACCTTCCGCCGAAGGAGATCCTCGACCTGCTCGACGGCATCGTGGCCGACCTCGGCGAGGCGGAGATCGTCACCTGCATCTACGCCGTCTTCGACCGGGCACAGAGCAACCTGACGTACGCGTCCGCCGGGCATCTGCCCCTGCTGGTCGTCGACGAACGTGGCCGGGCACGGCGGCTCGACCACGAGTCCGGGATCCCGCTGGGGGTCGGCGTGTGCGCCGCGCCCGAACATGCGATCGCCGTACCGGACGACACCGTGGTCGCGTTCTACACCGACGGGCTCGTCGAACACCGCCAGCGTGACGTCGACGCCGGCATCGACCAGCTCGTCGACGCTCTCGCGCTGGCGACAGGCACGCTGGAAGGCATGTGCGACCAGGTGATCGACGCGCTCCGCCCGCCTGCGGGCTACGACGACGACGTGGCTCTCCTCCTCGCCCGTGCAGCCCACTCCGACTTCGCGTGATCACGCCGCCGTCCTGGGGATCAGGATCCGTTCAGCGGGCGACGTTCTCGCGCCCGTCGAGCATCGCGAGCTCGTGCCGGCGGGGCAGCCCTTCCCAGTCGCCGGCGACCGAGACCGAGAAGGCGCCACAGACGTTGCCGCGCCGCAGCCGGTCGGCCGGAGCGACACCGTCGAGCAGCCCGGACAGGTAGCCGGCGACGAACGCGTCCCCCGCGCCCACCGGATCGACCGCGCTCACGTCGAGAGCGCGCGAGGTCACCGGCTCCGCGCCGATCAGGGCGTACGCACCGGCCGATCCCAGCTTGAGGATCACCTCGCCCGGGCCGAGCGCGGCGAGCTGCTTGGCGAGGTTCTCGGTCGTCCCCTCCCCGACCACCAGCGCCGCCTCGTCCTCGCCCGCGAAGACGACGTCGGCCCGCTCCACGAGCTGCCGGAGCACGGCACCGGCCTCGGCCGGTGACCACAGAGCCGCACGGTAGTTGAAGTCGAACGATACGAGGACGCCGGCCTCGCGGGCCAGCTCCACCGCCCGAAACACAGCGGCGCGGGCCGAGTCGGACAGCGCGGGTGTGATGCCGGACAGGTGCAGAACCCGCGCCGACCGGACCAACCCCGCGTCCACATCGTCGGGCCCGACCCGCGATCCGGCGAGGTCGCGCCGGTAGTAGCTCACGCGTACCCGGTCGGCGGTTCGGTGCTCGCGCAGCATCAGACCGGTGGCGACAGCATCCTCCCGGCGTACGCGTGAGACGTCGATCCCCTCGGCGCGCAAGGCGTCGTTGACAAGCGTGCCCACCGGGTCCGCACCGAGTCGCCCGATCCACGCGGTGGAGTGGCCGAGCCGGCTGAGCCCGATCGCGACATTGGTCTCCGCGCCGCCGAAGGAGATCGTGGCAGGCGCTCCGACGCTGAAGGAGCCGGTACGGGTGGCGGCGACCAGCCCCATCGTCTCGCCAAGCGTGACGACATCCACCGCAGCCACGTCGGCCCCGCCGTCCGGAGCGCCAGCGCCGTCCGTGCCGTCCGAGCCGAGGGGATCCGTCAGCGCCGCCGCCACGGCGCGGTCCAGCGGCTCGGTCACGGCGTACCTCCCGCCGTGTTCACCGCGGCCACCAGCGCACGCGCTCGCTCTGCCAGCGCGTCGAGGTCACCACCCGGCTCGCACGCGTCCGCCACCAGCGGACTACCCACCCCGACACCGACCGCCCCGGCCGCGAGGTAGGCGCCGGCGTTGTCGGCGTCGATTCCGCCGGTCGGCACCAGGGGGATCTCCGGCAGCGGGCCGCGGACCGCCTTGAGGTACGCCGGCCCGCCCATCGCCGACGCCGGAAAAACCTTGACCATCGTGGCGCCGGCCCGCCACGCCTGGAGGATCTCGGTCGGGGTCAGCGCTCCAGGCAACACCGGGACGCCGAGTCGGGCGCCTTCCTCGATCACCTCGACGCAGACGGCCGGTGAGATGAGGTACGTCGCCCCGGCGTCGACCGCGCGGCGCGCCTGCTCGACCGTCGTCACGGTGCCGGCACCGAGCGCGACGTCGTCCTGCTTCCGCGCGGCGTAGGCGCGGAGCTCGTCGGTGACATCGGGAGCGCTGAACGTGAACTCCACCGCGCGGAACCCCGCCGCCACGACGACGTCGCTGACCTCGCCATACCGCGCGGCGGACGACGACCGCAGAATCGCGATCGCCGGGCACGCCTTCATCGCTTCCGCCAGGCTCACCCGTGCACCTCCATGGTCGTCGATCCCACCGGTCCGGCCGTACGCCGAAGCTCCAGGCTCGCGCTCCCGCGCCGAGTCCTGAGTCTAAGTCGTGACGTGCGGGGTAAAGGGGACCGCCGGTCGCGATCGGACGCCTGATCCACCCGGGAGCGGGGGCGGCATCCGGGGTGCCTTGACCTCGACAGGTGAAGGCCACTTCACTGGTGGGCTGAGCGTTTCGTCCAAGTATCGGCGCTTTTGACGGCAAAGAAGGGACGACGCACCATGGCGAGCGAGCACGGTTCGACCGATCCCGGACCGCCGAGCAGCGGCCCACCAGGCACTCCGAGCGGCCCACCAGGCACTCCGAGCGACGACGCGCCGCCTGGCGGCGGTGCGTACACGTCAACTCTCTCCACCCGGCACCTGCCAGGAGTGGAGGTCCGCGACCTGCCGGCGGCACCGACCGACACCTGGCGCATCCTCGGACCCGGTCTGGTGGGCGCGGGCGTCGGCCTGGCGTCCGGTGAGTTCATCCTGTGGCCCTACATCGCTTCACAGGTAGGGCTCGTCTTCCTGTGGGGCGCGGTCATCGGCGTGATGACGCAGTGGTTCCTCAACATGGAGATCGAGCGCTACACACTGGCGACCGGCGAGACGGCGTTGACCGGTTTCAGCCGGCTGTGGAAGCACTGGGGCCTGGTCTTCGCGGTGATGACGTACTTCGCGAACATGTGGCCGGGATGGGCCACGAGTTCGGCGACCCTCGTGTCGTACATCTTCGGTGGCAACGTCACGGCCATCGCGATCGCGATCCTGCTGATCTGCGGCGCGGTCCTCACGCTGGCACCGGTGGTCTACACCGCACTCGAACGCGTCATCGTCGTGAAGGTCGCGGCGATCGGCGTCTTCATCCTGGTGGCGATCATCTTCGCCATCACCGGCGACGCCTGGCGCAACCTCGGCCAGGCGGTCACGCACATCGGGCAGTTCCCCGACCTGCAGTTCGCGCTGATGCTGGGGGCGATCGCGTACGCCGGAGCCGGTGGCGGGCAGAACCTCTGCCAGAGCAACTGGATCCGGGACAAGCGGTTCGGCATGGGTGCGTACGTCCCACGCCTCGTGAGCCCGGTGACCGGCCAGGAGGAGGCGGCGCCGTCGACCGGCTACGTCTTCGCGCCGGTCGGTGACAACCTCACCAGGTGGCGCGCCTGGTGGCGGTTCGCCAACCTCGAGCAGGCTGCGACGTTCGTGCTCATCACCGCGTTCACGATCGGGTTCATGTCGATGCTGGCGTTCTCGACGGTGTTCGGGCGCGAGGGCCTGCCCGACGACATCGCCTTCCTGCAGGTGGAGGGCAACGCGCTGAAGGAGAGCGTCGGACCATGGTTCGGCTACTTCTTCTGGGTCATCGGTGCGTACGCCCTGTTCGCCGGGGCGATGGGGATCATCGACTACACCAGCCGGCTGGCAGCCGACCTGGTGGCGACGGTCTACCTGCGCGGGTCGGGTGTCTCGGAGAGCCGGGTCTACTTCTGGCTGGTGTGGGGGCTCGTGGCGTTCGGCTGCCTGGTGCTGCTGGCCGGCCTGGACCAGCCGCTGGTGCTGCTGGTCATCTCGTCCTGTGTGGCCGGAGTGATGATGGCGATCTACGGCGTCCTGCTGATTCTCATGAACAAGCGGGCGCTGCCGCCGGCGATCAGGATCAAGACGTTCCGTACGGCCGTCATCGCCCTGGCGGTGGTCTTCTACGGGACACTTGGAATCATCACCATCATCCAGCAGGGCTCGCAGCTGTTCGAATAGTGGAGTTTCGGGTGGGTTCGGGCTCGCCGCACCATCGAGGGCCTTGCCCTTGGTGCCCGACGAAGGACGTGTGTACGCAAGGTGAGCCCGCCCCACTCCCGCGACAGCCTGTCGGCGTATCTCCTCGACGAGATCCTCGCCGGCCGGATCCCGTCGGGTGCGAAGCTGCCGCCGGAACGCAGCCTGGCCGAGCGGTTCGGCGTGTCGCGGCCGATCGTGCGCGAGGTGCTGCGGAGCCTCGCCGAACGCGGGTTCGTGGAGATCCTTCCGTCACGTGGCACGTACGTCCGGGAGGCCCGGTCCAGTGACGGCGCGCGGTCGCTCGACACGTCGTACCGCCGGCGTAACGCCACCATTCGCGAACTCACCGAAGCGCGGCTGATGCTGGAGACCTATGCCGCCCGGCTCGCCGCCAGCAACGCGACCGACGTGGAGACCGCGGCGATGCGGCGCTGCCTCGACGACTTCGAGCGGGCCGGACACGTGCTGGAGCAGGCCCGGCTCGACCTGGCGTTCCACGCGCTCGTCGTGCGGGCGAGTCACAACACCGTGATCGAGACGATGTACGCGTCGATCACCAGCCTGACGTTCGAGTTGATGCTGCGGAGTTTGTCCGACCGGCAGGTACACCAGGCCGGCGTACCGCTGCACGAGAACGTCCTGCAGGCAATCGTCGACCGCGACCCCGATCGGGCGGCCGAGGCGATGCAGGAACACCTCGAGGTGGCGAGACGGCTTTACGGCAAGGACTTCGAGGCCAGCGTCGACCAGGTGGCCCAGCGGGAGTTGCAACGGATGCTCGGCCCGTCCGCGTCGCTGGAGGGGATACTCGAGGATGTGGCACGCCGCCACGCGGCGCTGGTGACAGCCCCCGGACCTGTGCCAGGGCCAGCGGCCCCGTGATCATGATCGTGATCCTGAAAGCCCTGCGTACACACAGCCCCGTCCCCCTTCACAATCCGGTTTGCCTTCATGATTGCCGGCCTGAGTCAGCCCGTGATCATGAAGGCAAACCGGATTGTGAAGCGTAACAGGGCAATAGGCCCTACTTCTCTTCATGATCACGATCATGATCACCGGTTCGGGCGCTCACCGGAGAAGGGGTTACCGCCGAACCGGGCCGCGGCGACGCCCCGCCGGCCCAGGCCGCAGCGATGCCCGCCTTCTCGAATGGCGGACCCGCGGAGCACCGAGCGGCGAGGCGGGAGGTCCTGATCAGCTGAAGTACGTACCGCCGTTGAGGTCGATGACCGAACCCGTGCAGAACGAGCCGAGGTCCGAGGCGAGATACACCACCGCTCCGGCGCAGTCGGCGGGGAAACCCGCCCGCCGCAACGGCGTGCCGTCGATCGTCGCCTGCTGTTCGTTCGGTGGGGTGAACTCCTCGTGGAAAGGCGTGTCGAGGATGAGGCCGGGCGCGACCGCGTTGACGGTGATTCCGCGCGGGCCGACCTCCTTGGCGAGCCCGCGGGTGAACCCGTGCATCCCCGCTTTGGCGGCGGCGTAGGCGACCGCGCCCCGGCCGCCGCCGTTGCGGCCGGCGACCGAGGAGATGTTGATGATCCGGCCGCCGTCCGGCATCGACCGCAGCACCGCGCGCGTACAGCAGAACGCGCTGAACAGGTTGACCTCGATCACCTTGTGCCAGTGTTCGTCGGACATGTCGGCGATCGGCAGCCGACCGAGCAGCCCCCCGGCGTTGTTGACGAGAATGCTGATCGGCCCGCCGAGCGCGGTCGCCGCCTGGTCGACCACGGCGTCGACCGCCGCGCTGTCCGCCGCATCCAGTGCGTACGCAGCAGAACGCCGGCCCAGCGCGGCGATCTCCGCTGCCACCGGTGCGCCGTCATGGCTGCGGTAGGTGAGCGCGACGTCGGCGCCGGCCTGGGCGAGCGCGAGGGCGACTCCCCGGCCGATCCCGACGGCTCCGCCGGTGACGAGGGCGGCCTTGCCGCTCAGGTCGATCTGCATGCGTACTCCCTTTGTCTTCCTACGCCTGGGGCGTGCTACGTCTGGGTCGTGCTACGTCTGGGTCGTGCTACGTCTGGGTCGTGCTACGTCTGGGTCGTGCTACGTCTGGCCTGCCCAACGGCTGCACGCATCTCAGGCGAGGTTGTCCACCTGTCCGGCGACTACGGCGTAGTGCAAGGGTTCCTTGCGCAGGAACCGTTCGATCTCGGACACCATCGCCGCACCCTGCCGGCGGTGTGAGTCGAGCGTGTGGCCGGCGCTGTGCGGGGATCTGATCGTGTGCGGCATCTCCCGCCACTCGCTGTCGACCTCCAACGGTTCGGCCGGGAACACGTCGAGCGCCGCCCGGATCCGCCCTGTCCGCAGTTCCGCCTGCAGGGCAGCAGGATCGATCAGTCCACCGCGGGCGCTGTTGACCAGGAGGGCACCGTCACGGAGGCAGCCGAGCTCGCGCGCCCCGAGCAGATTGCGGGTCGACGGTAGCAGGGGCACGTGCAGGGTCACGATGTCACTGCGGGCGAGGAGGGTGTCAAGGTCGGCTTGCGTGACGCCGAGCGTGCTCGCCTCGTCCGCGTCGAGCAAGGGATCGCTCACGAGAACGGACGATCCGAACGCCTTCAGCAGCCGGATCACCGCCCGTCCGGTCCGGCTCGCTCCGACCACACCGACGGTCTGCGCGCCCAGCAGCCGGCCGGGGTGGCGGTGCCGCAGGTCGCTCCAGCCGGCTCCCTCGCGTAGTCCGGCGTCGAGCAGGTGGAGTTCGCGAAGCCAGGCGAGGATCTGCGCGATCACGAACTCGGCAACGGAGTCGGCAATCAACGCGGCTGCCTGACAGACCCTCACCCGGGTGCCGACCGCCTCCTGGGGAAGAAGGTTACGGATGCTTCCGGCGGAGTGCGCGACGAGGGCGAGGTCGGGGCACTTCGTGAGGATGTCGTCGCCCAGACGTGGCGTGCCCCAGCCGGTCAGGCACGCGACCACTCCGTCCAGCAGCTCCGGAAGGTCCCAGGCGTCCGGCGAACCGTCGGCCCATCGCACGTTCCCGAGCGCGTCGAGGCGGCGCTCCGTCTCGCTCGTGAGCACCATCGACCTGGTGGCCTCCGTGAGCAGAACCGCCACGCCTGAAGGGGTCTCGCGCGTCATGTCGTCCTCCAAGGACTGGTCGGTTCTCAGGATCGGGTGGGATAGAGCACCAGCTCGGGCACGTGCGCCCGGGCGGGCAACGACATCACTGCGAGGCACATCCGGGCCACATCGTCGGGTTGCAGGGCGTTAGCCAGCATCTCCGCCGTTGGCGGCGTCGGTCGGCGCTCGACCATGGGCGTGTCGGTGAATCCTGGGAAGAGCACCGACACGCGGATCCCGTTGGCGCGTTCCTCCTCCATCGTCGCGTGCGCGAGCGCGGTCACTCCCGCCTTACTGGCTTGGTATCCGACGCCGGAGGCGTCCGGCTTCCTGGCCGCCGAGGAAGTGATGTGCACGAGCAGTCCGTCGCCCTGCTGGCGGAAGACCGGAAGCACCGCCTGCGTGAGCACGAACGCCGCATCGAGGTTGGCACTCATCAGCTCCCGCCAGCCTTCGGGCGTGAGCTTCGTGAGAGCGCGGTTCCTGATGTTGGTGCCCACGCTGTTGACGAGAACATCGATCCGTCCGTACGCCTCGACGCCCGCACCGACCGCTGCTTCGACCGCCTGCCGGTCCGTGGCGTCACCGGCGTACGCGATAGCGGAGCCACCCTCGGCGGTGATCGTCTTCTCCAGCTCCGCAAGGGAATCCGCGCGCCGCGCGAAGAGGACGACACTGGCGCCCTCCGCGGCCGCCGCGACCGCCGTGGCCCGACCCATGCCACTGCTCGCGCCAGCCACCATGACGACCTTGCCTGCCAGCGCGGCGTCGGCTCCCACCGCCATCACGCACTCACCTCGACCGCATCGGGTCCCGCCGTCAAGAGGCGCTTGACATAGCGGAGATCGGTACGGGTCTGGTCGAGCACCTGGTCGTACGGAAGCTCGTAGTGGCTGTGCAGCGTCAGTGGCCCGTCGAACCCGATCGCCTGCAGGTGCGGGAGGATCTCCGCCCAGGGCACCATGCCGTCCGCGAGTCCGAACCAGTCCGAACGCCACTCCCGCTGCCCGGCGCCCGTCGTTCCGGCGGGGAACCAGCCGCCGTTCTTGACGCCGACGCACGCCAACCACGGTTGCAGGATCTCGAAGGTCAGCCGCCAGTCCTCCCGTCCGTCCTGCACCACCTGGTTACCGGGATCGGGGTAGGCGCACAGCCACTCGGGTGAGTGGCCCTCGAGCATCGCTCGCGTCAGGGCGCCGGAGGCGTGGATCGTGTCGCCGTGCAGCTGGATCGCAAGACGTACGCCATGGTGGGCGGCCATCTCCTCGAGCCGGGCGAGGTGCCGCTGCGCCTCGGCCAGCGTGTCGGCGTACGACCTGACGTCAGGTTTGTACGCCCAGTAGCCGAGGCGGATCAGGTCGATGCCCGCGTCGGCACACGCACCCAGCACAGCGTCGGCGGGGAAGCGGTCGGGATCGGTGAGGTCCGTGGTCGCCATCGGCACCGACAGGCCATCGCTCTCCAGGTGTTTGACGGCAGCCGGGATGTCGCGGGCGTCGGCGGGATCGATGGTGGTTCCCGGCCGGACGAGCAGGTCGATTCCATCGAAACCGAGGTCGGCCGCCGCCGCTCCGATCTCGCCGACCGAGCTACTCTGGAACAGTTTGGTGAACAGCACCGTCCGCATTCAGGGCACCTTCTTTTCTTCTCGAATACTGAGCCTTGCGGTGGACGCCCGGGCGACGAGTTGCGGGGCCATCACCGTTGATCTCGGGCCGTCGCCGGACTGCGTGCGGATGGCGTCGAGCGCGAAGCGCGCCATCTCCGCCAGTGGTTGTCGGATGGTTGTCAGCGAAGGGTTGTACAGCTCGGCGATGGTGATGTCGTCGAACCCCACGATCGAGATGCCACGGCCCTGGTCGGGAATCTCGCGGCCAGCGTCGCGCACCGCCGCGCAAGCGCCGATCGCGTACATGTCGTTGATCGTGACGACAGCGGTGGGGGGTTCTGCCAACTGGAGAAGGGCTGTCAGCCCCTGGCGGCCGAGCTTCGCGCTCTCACCGTCGCCGAATCCCCTGCCAGGGTTGGTCCACACGAGTTGCTTGCGGTAGCGGACGCCGGCATCGGCCAGCGCGGCTCGATAACCCGCGAGGCGACGTCGCCGGCTCACCGTGGCGATCGCTCCTGAGATGAAGCCGATCCGGCGATGGCCGAGATCAAGCAGGTGCTGGGTGGCGAGGTAGCCACCGCGATGGTTGTCCACGCTGACGCTGACGAGGCCGGGCGGATCGCCGGCCTGGCGTTCGCGGTCGAACGCCACCAACCGAAGACCGCGTTCGGTAAACGGCCGTACATGGTCAAGCGACGGGAGCGAGGACCCGAGGATGACGGACCGGACGCCGCCCGCCCACAACTCCTCGATGTAGTCGTGTTCGCGGGCGGGGTCGCGTTCGCTGTTGCAGAGCAGGACCTGGTGCTGGTCGCGGAGCGCCTCGGCCTCCACGGTCCGCGCGAAACTCCCCCAGAACGGGTTGGCCACCGACGGTACGACGAGACCGATGACCTGGGCGCGCCCGGTACGCAACTGGCGGGCGACCCGGCTGGGCCGGTAGCCGAGCTCGTTGATCGCGCGCGCAACCCGTTCCCTCGTCCGCGGGTGCATCCGGGCGTCTCGGCCGTTGAGGAGGTTGGAGACCGTGCTCGGCGAGACCTTCGCGGCCGAGGCGACGTCGCGGATGGTGACATTGGCCCCGCCGGACGTGGAGACACTGGCGCCGCCGGACGCGGAGACACTGGCGCCGCCGGACGCGGAGACACTGGCGCCGCCGGACGCGGAGACACTGGCGCCGCCGGACGCGGAGACACTGGCGCCGCCGGACGTGGAGACACGTCGGGCGGACCCGGAAGGACGGGTGGCGGGAGGAGCGGAGACGCGTGTGGGCGTACGTCCGCGCGGCATGCCACCCGCCCTTCAGAAGTGGTGTAACGATGCACCAATGTAACGATGCACCAACCAGTTTCCCCAGCGAGCGTCCGGAACTGGAAAGGCAGCGCGAAGCAGACGGTCCGTCCGCCACGCACGCTGGTTCAGCGGCGTGCCCCTCTTCCCGACCAGCGCCTCCTAGTCCAACGGGTTCGCACAGATCACGTGGGCCTGGAGACTCCAGTCCTGCAAGGGTGCCTTCTGCTCGGCCCGGACGGCGTACCGGCGTGGAAAGCCCTTGGTATCGAGTTGCTCCGGCGTGGCTCCGTCGACGTACGCATGGCCGGCGGGGTCCACCTTGGCGAGCCCGAAGCTGTACGCCAGCCTGCCGTTCGAGCAGGTGGCACGACGGACCTTCGCCGCCGTGGAGTCCAGCGGCGACGCAGCCCCCGCGACGACCTGATGGCCGGCCGGACTGGTGACGCAGACGCCCCGCGCATGAAGAGTGAACTGTGAGGTCGGGTCCCCATCGGTGGCATCGTCGAAGCCGGTGACCAGAGCGGACGTTCCGTTCGCGGCCGGCCGGACGGCACCCAGCGCGATGCGGCCGCGCTGCTCGAACGACGCCGCCGTCAGCATGCCGCCCGCAGCGAGCAGCTTCTTGCCCGCTGGACAGGTCACCGTCCGCGAGAGCTGGTGCGCGTCGCCCGTCGCCGGCGCAGCCCTCACGTGTTCGTATCCCGGTGGTTTCGGCCCGCACAACGCCCACATCTCGAGCGCCCACGGTTCGGTGTAACCCGGCTTCGCGTAGACGTTGGCGGAGTAGATGTAGTTGCCGCTGTCTCCGATGTCGAACGGCTGGAGGGCGGCGAACTTGAGGTCGCCGTCACCGCCGGCGCCGTCCTCGGTGCGGACACTCGCTCCCCCGCCGAGGATCACCTTGCCGGTCGAGCACGCGAGCTGTCCGAACCTGTGGTCGGCGGTGGCGAGCGTGCCGGACTTGTGCTGCAACTCCATGCCCGGCGGGGGCGGCGGCCCTGCTGCCTGCCGTCCCGCGTCCGGGACCGGGTGCGCCATGCCCGTGGTGGCGACCATCGCGACCGCGACACCCGCCAGCGCTCCCCACCGTTTCGACTGCACACTCATGCGCGACTTCCCCTCGATCCGTTCGACGGCCTCGATCTGGCGACCTGGTACGACCGCGAGTCCGGATCGGTTCGCCTCCCGCGCCCGGGGAAGCGTGCGAGCGAAGCAGGTGGTCCGCCCTCCACGTACGCCGGTTCAGCGGCGTGCCGCGTCCGCGACCTCCTCGATGAGCCTGGTGAAGCCGTCGCCTCCACCACCGCGCGCCACCAGCCGTTGCACGGAGTCACGAAGGAACGCGGCGTGGCTGGTGTCCAGCCCTTCGGCCCGCCTGACCCGTACCAACTGGTCGAGCACGCGTGCGTGTTCGGTGAGGGTCGCGGGACCCACGGGGTACCGGCCTTCGCGGATCTCCTTCGCCACGTCGGGAAGGGCGTCGACGACGTAGCCGAGTTGCCGGCGTACGAACGGAACGAAGGTCTCCGGGTCGGTGTCGGGCGCCCCCACGAGGGCGAGTGCGTTGAGATAGGCCGCCTCGGTCTCGTACCACAGACCGAGGAGCGCGAGGTCCCACCGGCACGCCTGACCAAGGTCAGTGCCGACGTGGGTGGGCGTACCGAGTTCGGCAAGCGTCGCGGCGTGCTCTGCGAAGGTTCGTTCGGCTCCGGCGTAGAACATGGTGGCCGCGGGCGTTCCGATCTGGCTGGGCCCGGCCTGGATCACACCGTCGAGATAGTCCAGACCGACCTTCGCCGCCCGCGTGGCCATGGCGCGCGCCTCGTCCGGCGTACCCGTACTGAGGTTCAGCAGCGCACACCCGCCCGCGGCCGCGCCGATCGCGTCGAGAACCGCCTCGCTCGCGTCGTAGTCCGTGACGCTCAGGAGGACGAGCGGGCTGGCCGCCGCGGCCGCGGCGGCGGTAGGCGCCGCCACGGCTCCGCCCGCGACCAGCGGGTCCGCCCTGCCGGCGGTGCGGTTCCAGACGGTGGTCGGATGCCCGCCGCGTAGCAGAGCGGCGGCCAGGGCGCTCCCCATCGCGCCGAGCCCGAGCACGGTCACCGGTGGATGGTTCATGCGAGTCCTCCTCAGGGGGAGCTGCTGGGGAAGTTTCGTTACGGTACGGATCGTAACAGAGGTGACTACACTCGCTGTCATGCAGTCAGGAAGCCGTCCCTCGGGCGCCCGGCGAGAGCTGCGGGCGCCGGCGGGCCGCCCGCGCGACACCCAGATCGACGCCGCGGTGCTGCGGACGACGCGGACGCTTCTCGAGGACTCGGGCTACACCAGCCTCACCCTCGAGGAGGTCGCCCGCCGGGCGGGCACGACCAAGCCCGCGATCTACCGGCGCTGGCCGACGCGTCAGCACCTGGTGATCGCCGCACTCGCGATAGGGCTCCAGGAGGTACGGGCCCCGGACACCGGATGCACGCTGTGCGACCTCAACGAGGGGATCAACGTCTTCGTCGCGGCGTTCCGCCAGATCCGTCCGGACGTGCTCGGTCCGCTGCTCGCCGAATGTGCGTCGAAGCCGGAGCTGCGCCAGGCCCTGCTCACGACGCTGTTCGAACCTCCGCGCCGCGCGGTGTTCCAGATGCTCGACAAGGCGGTGGCGCGCGGCGACCTTCGCGACGACCTCGACACCGGCCTCGTCGTCGACATGCTGGGTTCGCTCGTTCACTACCGCGCACTGTTCGGCCACGCACCGATCGGCGAGGCCGACGTCGAACGCGCCGTGGAGTCGCTGCTTCGCGGAATCGCCACCGACTACCCGGCTCTCGTCGAACACAGTCGACAGCTCGCCGCTACCCCACGCACCCATGCCGCCCACCACTAGGCCGAGTGCCCGTGCCGGGTCAGGGCCTCCGCCCGGTGATCATGATCGTGATCATGAATGTTCTACGTACGTATAGCCCCGTTCGCCTTCACGTCCCCCTGCCCCTTCATGATCACTGCAGAGATCATGAAGCGATCCGGGACCATGAACGCGATCCGACACATGGACCCCGAAAATCTTCATGACCGAGATCATGATCACGGGTGGCCGGCACACGGGCGCCGGTCACGGGCGCCGGTCACGGGTGGCCGACACACGGGCACTGGCGCCGGACCTGCGGGCCTTACACGTCGTCGGTCGTCAAGGTGCCGTTGACACGGCGTGGGACGCCGAGGACGTTCTTGTCGCGGAGCACCTCGGGCAGCAGCGCCTCCGGCATCCCCTGGTAGCTCACCGGACGCAGGAACCGCCGGATCGCGGTCGTCCCCACCGACGTGTGGATCGACGACGTGGTGGCGGGCCACGGGCCACCGTGCTGCATGGCGTAGGTCACCGACACACCGGTCGGCCAGCCGTTCCACAGCAGGCGTCCGGCCCGGTCCCGCAGCAGCGAGAGGAGCGGCGCCACCTGGTCGGCCTCGGTCTCCTCGGCGTGCACGGTCGCCGTGAGGTTGCCGCTGAACGCGGCGGCCGCGTCGGCAAGCTGTTCGACGTCTTCGTACTCCACGACCAGCGACGCCGGTCCGAAGCACTCCTCCAGCAGTGCGTCGGCGTGCTCGAGCAGCGCCGGAACAGTGGTCTTCACCACGGTCGGCGCGACGACGAGCCCGTCGACGGCGGCCCCCTCGACGAGGACCGAGATGCCCGGTGCGCCGGTCAGCCTGGTGATGCCCTCGGCGTACCCCTCCGCGATCCGCTTGTTCAGCAGCTCGGCGGCACCCACCTCGCGGGCGGCGGCGGCGATCTGCTCGTCGAGCCCGTGCCCCGCGGGTACGAACAACAATCCCGGCTTGGTGCAGAACTGCCCCACCCCAAGGGTGAAGGACCCTGCGAAGCCCGTCGCGATCTCCTCACCACGCGCCTTCGCCGCGCCGGGCGTGACGAACACCGGGTTGAGGCTGCCCAGCTCGCCGTAGAACGGAATCGGCTCCGGCCGCCCCGACGCGATGTCGAAGAGCGCCCGCCCGGCAGGGATGGAACCGGTGAACGAGCCCGCCTTCACCCGCGGGTCCTGCAGCGCCTCGATCCCGCGTTCGTACCCCACGACCACGGCGAACGCGCCGTCCGGCGCGCCAGCGGCCGACAGCGCCTGCGCCACGATCTCACCCGTACGCTGCGACAGCGCGGGATGCCCCGAGTGCGCCTTGAGGATGACCGGACACCCGGCCGCCAGCGCCGATGCCGTGTCGCCGCCCGCCACACTGAACGCGAACGGGAAGTTGCTCGCCGCGTACACCACCACGGGACCCAGCGGCACCAACATCCGGCGCAGGTCCGGCCTTGGGCCCATGCCCCAGTCCGGGTCGGCCGGGTCGATCGTCGCCTCGAGGTACGACCCTTCTTCCAGGACCTCGCCGAAGAGTCGCAGTTGGAAGGTCGTACGCACCAACTCTCCGCGCAGCCGCGCCTCGAGCAGGTGGGACTCCTCCATCGCCAGCGGCACGAGCTCGTCGGCCGCGGCGTCGAGGGCATCGGCCACGGCCCGCAGCAGGCGTGCGCGCGCGGCGGGCGCGAGCGCGGCGAGCGGTCCAGCAGCGGCCGCCGCTGCGGCGAGGATCGCCTCGAGCTCCGCGGGTTCGGTGTGCGGCACACTCGTCGGGTTGGCGACTCGGGTCGAGGTGGGCACGGTCATCGGACAGCCTCCCGGGCAAACGGATCGGTCAATGCGTCGACGAGCCACGACAGCGGCTCCTTGCCGACCACGACAGGATTGGAGAGTACGCCGACATCGGCGATCGCGATCTCCACGACATCGCCGCCGGCCAACGTGAACGACATCTCCGGGATCACGCCGGTCCCGGTGGCGAGGAAGAACCCGTCCGGGAACGCGTCACCGGCGAGGACGTAGGCGACCAACTCGTCGAGCGTCCGCTTCATCCGCGCGGTCGACGTCTCGCCCCGCCAGACCGGCGCGCCGTCACGGCGCACCGTCAGCGCGACGTCCAGCGCGGTGGCGTCGGGGATTTCCCACGCCGGCCGGATGCCGGTCGAGAGCGCGCAACTCCCGGCGTAGACCTTCGCCTGGGGGAGATAGAGCGGGTTCTCGCCCTCGATGACACGGGAGCTGACGTCGTTGCACACGACGTAGCCGATGATCTCGCCGAAGGTGTTGGAGACGAGGCCCAGCTCAGGCTCCGGCACGTCGAGTCCGGAATCGGCCCGGATGCCGATCGGCTCACCATCGGTGACGACCCGCCAGGGTAGGGCCTTGAAGAACAGCTCCGGCCGCTGCGCGTCGTAGACCTTCTCATAGACCGTCTTCTCGCTGCTCTCCTCGACGCGGGCGTCCTTGGAGCGTTCGTAGGTCACACCGGACGCCCACACCTCCGTACGCCCGTCGACGGGTGGGAGCAGGAGGACGTCGGCCTCGTCGAGGACGCCGTCGCCCGTGCCCGCGGCGGCCTCGACCAGCCCGCGAACCTCCTTGTACGGAAGCCGAAGCAGCTCCGCGACCTGGCCCACTCCCGCGACGGGCGAGATCCGCCCCGCCTGGCGCACACCCACCCGGACGGCGCGATCGGACCGGTCGGCGTAACGGACGATCTCCACGAGGTGCCTCCTTCGGCGGGCCGCACAATCCCACGGGCCTCACGCGGTCATCTGAGGGCAGTCATCTGATGTATGGCGGTCGGCGTTCAGTCTTCCAAACCGGTCACCCGACGCGACACCCCGGGCCGACCAGCGAGATTTTCGACCAGTCGTACGCCGAGACCGGCTTCGGAACCCAACCGGACCACGCCGTCGGCCACCTCCGGCAAGCCTTCGACCAGTTCGGCGTACCACGTCCGCAGGAAGGCGCGGACCGTCTCCTGGATCATGCCGTTCGGCTGGCTGAGTACCACGTGACAGCAGGCGGCAAACGCCACCGGCCCGGTGCAGTCGTGCGGCGCCACCGGTACTCCGAACGTGTCGGCGAGCGTCGCGATCTTGCGAGCCTCGGTGATCCCACCGGTCCAGCCGATGTCGACGGTGACGACGTCGATCGCGCCCTGCTGGAGCAGCGGGAGGAACCCGCGCCGGCCGGTGACGGTCTCTCCGGTGGCGATCGGCACGTCGACGGCGCGGCGCAGGGCGGCGAGGGCATCCACCGCGTCCGGGCGGATCGGATCCTCGACCCAGAGCGGACGGTAGGGCGCGAGCGCGGTGCAGATGCGTTCGGCGCAGGGGCGGTTCCAGAGGCCGTGCAACTCGACCATGACGTCCATGTCTGGGGCGCCGGCGGCCGAACGGATCTGCTCGAGGACCGAGAGCCCCCGCGCGAGTTCGGCGTCGGTGATCGCGGTGCCGTTACTGCGTTCGGCGTAGGAGTCGAACGGCCACACCTTCATCGCGGTGACGCCGTCCGCGCGGAGGTCCTTCGCCAGTTCGCCTGGTCGGTTCAGGAAGGCGTCGAGGTCTTCGTACTGCCGGCCCGCTGCCGCGCCCGGCCCGGCGCCGATTCCCCAGTTGTCCATCTCCTGCCGGGTGGAGGTGCGTACGTAGCCGGGGCCGGCGCAGGTGTTGTAGACCCGCAGCTCGGGCCGGACAGCGCCGCCGAGGAGGTCCGCGACCGGCAGACCGGCGCGCTTACCGAGCAGGTCCCACAGAGCGAGGTCCACGGCCCCGATCGCGCGGGTCTCCACGCCGCCGCCCTGGTAGCCGGTGTACGGCGCGAGCCGGCTGGCAGCCTGCTGGGGCAGCAGATCGTCGGTGCCGAGGATCACCGGGGCCACCGTGTCGTGGAGGTAGGCCTCGACCGCGCTCGCGGCGAAGAACGCCTCGCCGATGCCGGTCTGGCCAACGTCTGTGTGGAGTTGGAGCAGACAGACATTGGGCTGGATGGAGGGTCTCAGCGTTTCCACCGCCGTGATCCGCACGCCACCGCCTCCTCGCCGTGGTTCGTTGCCCACGCCATCGTTCGTACGCGATCGTTCGTACGCCATCGTTCGTGCGCCGCAGTTGGTTGACACCTGGTGGTCTGACCGGTTTTGCCGACGGGCCCGAGGCTAGCCGACATGACCCAGCCGGGCGGACAGCGCCGCTGCGCCGTCGCTGACCAGCCGGCCGAGGCCGTCCTTGCGCTCCGGAGTCCACCGCACGGTCGGGACCGAGATGCTGATGGCCGCGACGGTGGTGCCGGCACGGTCGGTCACCGGCGCGGCGACGCAGGCGACAGCCTCGTTCGACTCGCAGTACTCCTCCGCGATCCCGCAGGCGCGGATCTCGGTGAGCCTGGTACGCAGCTGCGTGGTTGAGGTGATGCTCCGCTTGGTCAGAGCGGGCAGGCTGTCGCCGATCGGATACAGCTCGTCGAGCCGGCTGGAGTCGAGTCGGGCCAGCAGCATGAGGCCGACGGCGGTGCAGTGGGCGGGTAGGCGCCGGCCGACCGCGGACACCATGCGTACCGGATGGGTGCAGTCGGCCTTGGCGACATAGATCACGTGCCGGCCGTCGAGGACCGCGACGTGGACGGTCTCGTCGCACGCCACCGCCACCTCCGTCGCCGCCACCTGGCCCTCGCGGGCAAGGTCGAGCCTTTCGGCGTACGTCGCGCCGAGGTGGAACACGCCCACCCCCAGGCGGAACCGGTGCGGCTGGCCCGGCACCGGGGTGAGGTAGGAGCGTTCGACCAGGGTGCCGACGAGTTCGTGGACCGACGTACGCGGCAGGTCGAGCCGGGCGTGGATCTCCGGGATGGACAGGTCCTCGGCCGTGCCGAACAGATCGAGGATGTCCAGTGCCCGCATGACCGCGGGGACGGATCGGCCCATAGGTCGGCGCTCCTTCAGTTCCCGTGAGCGGGGAACGCTTGACGCGACTGGCTCCGCCCGCACACGATGTCCGAGTATACGAATGGCGTTCGAGATACCGGACATGCGGGCGACGGCTACCGTACGACGGCTTTCCCACGATCGCCACCGACAATGGCAACCAGACACTCAGGTCCTGGACACTCGAGTCCTGAACAGTCGGGTCACTGGAGAATCGGGTCCTGAACACTCGGGTCCCGAACGATCGGAGGGTGGAATCGTCGTGGTTCGCACGCGCGGAAGCCAACTGCTGGAGAAGCTCGATCTCCCTCCCCGCGACCTCGGGGAGCTTCCGGCTTCGGACAAGCGGTTCCCCGACGGGGTTCGGTACCGCGTCGAGATCCCGAGCACCGAAGGCCCACGCTGCCTCGCGGCGGCGCTGGAAGAGGCGGAGCGGTTGAAGGTGCCGGTCCGCCGGATCTCCCAGGGCACCGGCGTCTTCCTGCTGACCGACGTCGAACTCGACACCATGGTCGAGCAGGCCGACGCGGCCGGCGTGGAGGTCAGCCTGTTCGCCCGGCCCTGCGCGGGCTGGGGTGTCTCGGCGACTGCCCGGTCGGCCGCGGGCGGCGGGTTCGCCGCGACCGCACACGGCCAGGACCAGGTGGCCGCGGTCCTCGACGACATCCTCCGGGCTGCCGAGCACGGCATCCGCAGCGTGCTGATCTCCGACCTGGGCGTGTTGGCGGCGTTCGGAAAGCTGCGCGCGGCCGGTGACCTGCCGGCCGAGATGCAGGCGAAGGTCTCGGTGATGCTGCCGATCACCAACGCCGCGAACGCCCGCGTCCTGGAGGACCTCGGCGCGGACACGCTCAACGTCGCGACCGACCTGAGTCTCGCTCAGATCGCGGCGATCCGGGCGGCCGTGGACGTCCCGCTCGATGTCTACGTCGAGGCGCCGGACAACCTCGGTGGATACGTACGCCACCACGAACTGCCCGCGCTCATCGAGGTCGCGGCGCCGGTCTATGTGAAGTTCGGCTTGCGCAACGCACCCGACGTCTACCCGGCTGGTACGCATCTCGAGGCGACGACGGTCGCGCTGACCCGGGAGCGGGTACGCCGGGCCCGGCTCGGGCTGGACCTGCTGGAGCGGTACGGCGTCGACGAGCCCACGTCCAAGCCCGGCGCCGCCGGACTTGCCCTCCCGGTCAGGCGTACGACCTGACCCCGGCTCGGTAGCCACCCTCGCGCCGCCCCACTCCAGCCTGCTCGCGCCGTCGGTTCGCCCGTCGGTTCGCCCGTCGGTTCGCCCGTCGGTTCGCCCGTCGGTTCGCCCGTCGGTTCGCCCGTCGGTTCGCCCGTGATCATGATCGTGATCATGAAGGAAAATCGGCAGATGGGCCCCGAAAACCCTCATGATCACGGTCACGCGGATCCTGGGCCGTGACTCGCCGCGAACTCGCCCGCGACCCGGCCGAGCACTGTCAAGGGGAGGTTGCCATGCCCCAACAGCGCGTCGTGGAAGGCCCTGATGTCGAACGACGCGCCAAGCCGCTGCTCGGCCTCCGCCCGCAACCGCACGATCTCCAGCCGTCCCACCATGTAACCGAGCGCCTGACCCGGCCAGGCGATGTAGCGGTCGATCTCGTTCTCGACGTTCTTTCGGGTGAGGGCGCTGTGCTCCATCATGAACCTCACCGCCCGATCCCGACTCCACCCGCGCGCGTGCATCCCGGTGTCGACGACCAGCCGGCAGGCGCGCCAGAAGTCGAACGACACCATGCCCAGCTTCGCCACATCGCCGGTGTAGAGGCCCATCTCGTCGGCAAGCCGTTCGGTGTAGAGCGCCCACCCTTCGGTGAACGCGGTCGCACGGGCATGGCGGCGGAAGTCGCAGAGGTCCGGCAGCTCCCACAGCAACGCGAGCTGCGTGTGGTGGCCCGGCACCGACTCGTGGAACGTCAACCCCTGCAGTTCGAACCGCGGTCTCGTCGCAGGTTTGTACGTGTTGAGCCAGAACCGACCCGGCCGCGCGCCGTCGATGCTCGGCCACTGGTAGTAGCCCAGGTTCCCGTTCTCCGCTTCGTACACCGACTGCTCGAGAACCTCGCAGTCCACCTCAGGAACCCTGCCCAACCAACGCGGCAGCGCCTCCTGGGCTCTCGCCAGCGTCGCCCGTGCCTCGGCGAGCATCTCTTCGGCGTTGTCGAAGCAGAGATCGGGGTCCGTACGCAGGCGATGGGTGATCTCGGCGAAGTCGGCCGTGCCGAGCGTGCGGGATCCGCGTTCGCGCATCTCCTCGGTCAGGTCCGCGACCAGCGAGAGGCCGAGTTCGTGGAGTTCGTCGACGCTGTGGTCGGTCGTCGTGTGCCCCGCGGCCAGTTGCTGGTAGAGCGCGACGCCGCCCGGCAGGTGCGCAAGCCCGGGCTCCTCGTCCGAGCGCGCCGTCGGTAGGACCTCGCCCACCAGATGGTGCCGGTAGTCCGCGAGCGCCGGCCGCACCTGCTCGGCGACGACCGCCGCCACCCGGTCCCGAAATCCCGGCGGGTCGCCCTCCGCCGGCGCCGCCACCTTGGTCAGCGGGTCGTCGGCGAGCGACGTCGCGAGATAGGCGTCGACCTGCTCCACGGCGGCGAGAACCAACCGGCGCACGGGC
Source organism: Actinopolymorpha sp. B9G3 (assembly GCF_040120725.1). NCBI lineage: Bacteria > Bacillati > Actinomycetota > Actinomycetes > Propionibacteriales > Actinopolymorphaceae > Actinopolymorpha > Actinopolymorpha sp. B9G3. The sequence continues at coordinate 264,583 of NZ_JBEEAB010000011.1, forward strand.
AACCGGCCAGCCGCGCGACCGTTGTCAAGCCGCCCTTGCGCAGCCGCCAACCAGGCCGGCACCTTCGCGCAGCGGGCGAGATATCCGTCTGCATCCTGGGCCGTACGCAGCGTGGACTTCGGGAGGCTGATCATCACCGTCGCCGCCGAACCCGTGTGTGGCAACGGGGTCACCGTGTAGTCAGGTGCCGCGGCCGCGAGACCCACCAGAGCGTCCGAGATCGTCCGCAGCATCACCTCACGGGTGATCCGGCGGTCGGCGTCGAGCAGGTCGGCCGCGACCGCGGAGGCCTGCTGGTGAAGGCGTTCCAGCTCGCTTCGGCGCCGTTCCTCACCGGCCATCGTGAGGTCGGGTAGCAGGCCGGAGTATCCCGGATAGCCCACCTGGCTGGCGTAGAGCGGTGACCACGCCAGCTGGCCTCGGAACATCTCCTCCGCCAGTCGATCCAGTTCCTGTGCGGCAAGGTCGGCCTGCGTGTCGCCCACGTGGTTCGCCCTTCGATCGGCTTCTGATCCCGGCGTCCGGTCCTTGGCGACAGCGTCAACCCTTGATACCGGTCAGCGTGACGCCTTCGATGAAGTAGCGTTGGAGGAAGAAGAACAGGGCGATGATGGGTGCGATCACCGCCGCGGATGCGGCCATCAGGTAGCCCCACTGCGCGGTGTAGACGCTCTGGAACGACGCCAGGCCGAGCGCGAGCGTGTAGTTCTCCTCGCTGCTCAGCTCT